>NZ_JAESIT010000010.1:0-205478 GCF_016756935.1 Chryseobacterium sp. KMC2 | reverse complement strand
TGATTTCCTTGAACATGGACGGTACGACCATCATTTGAGAATGTTCAGGAAAAAACTATATGCCAATTACCTTCAGATCCAAAAATCTGTTACTCAGTATTTTCCGGATAATACCAAAATTTCTGAACCGAAAGGCGGTTTTATGCTGTGGCTGGAACTGGATCAAAGAATCTGCACGGAAGATCTTTATGATGAAGCATTAAGTCAGAAAATAAATTTTGCTCCTGGTAGAATGTTTTCACAATATAACCAGTATCAGAATTGTATGAGGCTGAATTATGCCCTGGAATGGACAGACCGTGTAGAAAGTGACTTGGAGAAGCTTGGTAAAATGATAAAAAATAAAATTTAATAAACCCTATAGAGATGAATGATATCAATAATGAAGTACAAATTATAGCCTATGAACCTCAATATAAAGAAGCTTTCAGAGCTTTAAACGAAGAATGGATCAGGAATTTCTTTGTGATGGAATCCGGTGACTATAAACTGCTGGATCACCCTGAAGAACATATCCTAGAGAAAGGAGGACATATTGCTTTTGCTCTGCTTAATGGAGAGGCGGTGGGAACATGTGCATTAGTAAAGAACAGCGATGAGCCCCTTATTTTTGAACTTTCAAAAATGGCAGTGAGCCCGAAAGCACAAGGAAAGAAAATTGGATATCTGCTGGGTAATACTTTAATAGAGAAAGCTAAAGAATTAAAGGCAGAGAAGGTATTTCTGGAAACCAATTCAATTCTGGTTCCAGCTATAAAACTCTACGAAAAACTTGGATTTAAACATATGCCGGTTATCAATGCGGGATATGACCGTGTGGATGTACAGATGGAATTAGATCTCAAAAACGGATGATAAAAAAAATATTAGAACAAGGATATTTCTATCCGAGTTCTAATATCAAAAAATTAAATCTAATTGCTTTACTGTTTATTTCTTAATGAAAGTCTTTGTCACTGAGTTTTTCCCTTCACTAAATTTAATGAAGTATATCCCGGTTGGAAGGGTTTCAATATTTATTTTTTCATTGTAATACCCATTGGAAGATTTCAAATGAAGAGTTGAAACAAGTGTCCCTTTAGAATCAATGATTTCTACCTTAGATTCTTTATTTTCAGATGGATATCGGATGGTTATACTTGCTGATGCAGGATTGGGATAAAGGGCAAAATCATTAGTGTTTTTCTTTATTTCTTTATTGGCTAAAACACCGTTTGAACAAACCGGAATTCTGTTTATCCCGTCAATTCCCCATGTGGATTGTACCGGAATACACATCCAGTTCAGTACCGTTGGAAAATGATCTGTTTCTCTTGTTGTTGCGGTGTAATCATAGATCTTAAAACTGCCTGAGGTGTTGGCATTATAAGCAGGAGATCCTGTAATGCTCATATGATTCGCATTGGGACTTGAATCGGTGATGGTATTTCCTGAAACATGATCACACTTCCAGTTGGCCAGCAGCTGAGAATAATAAGGGTGTGAAGGGGTAATGTCCTGATTGGCCCAGTTAACGATCACATCGTTCGGAAGAGCGGATTTCCAGATTCTGAGGTCTTTATAGGATGCAGGAAGGTTGATTCCATAGGTATTGGTTCCGTCCTGGTTTAACGTTAGTGGAAGACCGGAATCAATATTTCCGATGGTATTCATCTTGGCAAAAGTGACCGGAACACCATCTTCATATAAAGTGACAAGGCCGTCTCTATCGAAGCTGACTGCAATATGCTTCCACTTATTGGTTTCCACTTTTCCTCCTACCAGGTCAATTCTGTTTGTTCCGTCACCGATATTCATTTTAAACGTCTGTCCGGAATATCCTGAGATCACAAGCCCTTTATTTTTTCCGCTAGCCCAGTTTTTATTCCCGATCATGACAGGATCACTGGAATAGGCCGCATTGGGTTTCACCCAAAACTCAATGGTAAAATCCTGGTTTGCGCCAAAGTTGAATGGATTCTGGTTGGTTGGTTTGGCATAAGTTCCTGCCGGAAAGCTGAGCTGATTGAACGTTTTATTGGATTCTAAAACCGTTTTACTGATCTGCTGAGGAGTAAATCCGGGATTAGAATACACGGTAAAAATATTTCTCTCAGAAAGGTTCCCTCCGCCATGCGAGCTGTCTACCGCTCCGTGATCCGTTGTTAAAACAACCAGCCAATCTTCGTTTTGATAACCGGCTCTGTTTTTCATTGCATTCACTATCTCGCCGATATATGAATCTGTTGTCTGAATAGAAGACACGTATTGGGGAACAGCTGAAGAAAAGCCGTAAGAATGCCCTGCATGGTCTACATCATCAAAATCTACAAACAGAATATCAGGATTGTCATTTTGCAGAGCATTGACCGCCGCATTTTTCACAGCAAGATCTGTTGCCAGATTAGATTTTACATCTGCATTCTGAATAATTTTGTCATTGATGGGTGCCCAATGTGCCAGAGAAATTGTTCTTAAATTAGGATTATGGCTTTCTGCTCTTGTCAAAAAGTCAGGATAATTTACATAATTGGGACTGGTAAAATTATTATCCTGCACATTGTGTTTGGTGTGCCAAACACCCGTAAGCATTGTACTCCATCCGTTTCCGCTCCATGTAGTGGCAGCGCAAAGTCCGTCAAGAGAATAAATAGACTGATTGATAAGGTTCTTGATGTTAGGAGTACTGGCAAACATCATGACGTCTGCACGACATCCGTCTATACCGATAAAAAGAACTTTTTTGGTCTGAGCTCCAAGGAAGCAGCTCACAACAACAGCCATTGAGAATAGTTTTGTTTTCATGGGGTAAGGGTTTTAAATAAAAAGTTTACAAATAGTAATTTATTTTTAACTATTGTAAAATTAGTTTACTATTTGTAAACATATGTAAACAGAAAATTAATTAATTGATAAGTAAATAGTTCACAAAAGTTGAAAGTCTATTTAAGAAGAAAATCAAATACTTTTACAAATAATCAATCGAAGGAATTAAATTCCCTTTCTCTGGAGGGATGTTGGAAATTCAGAGAATTTTTGAAGGGTGATGTACTTACTTATTAAAAAACAAACGACACAAAAAGAGTTGTGCCATTTGTAAATAAAGTTGAAAAAGAAGTTGTTAAAGAATATGTTCAGCTTCAGAAATTGTATTTAGAATATAATCAGGTTTTGCTTTCTCCAGCTCTGTTCTGTTTTGAGCACCGGAAAGCACTGCGATAGTCAGTCCGCATCCTGCATTTTTTCCTTCTTCAATATCAATCACGGAATCTCCGGCCTTTAGGACCTTTTCGGGCTCCATAATATTGAATTTTTTCATAGCCAGATTGATCATCTCCGGGCTGGGTCTGCTTTCTGAAACATCGTCAGCGGTGATCAGAGCATCAAAATGTATATTTTCTTTCCACTGTAATTTGTCTAAAAGCTGGTGGGCAATTTCAGAGGTATATCCTGTATTGAGAACCACTTTTTTGTTTTGGGCTTTCATGGTAAGAAGAAAATTTTCTGTACCGTTGATGGGTTTTACATCAAGATTACAGTAAGCCTCCTTTAATTTTTCGGAAAAGTTCTCAAAAATAACAGTGGCATCTTCCTCGTTACCATTAATTTCCTTCAGCAGACTTGTAATGGCCTCCAGTTTTTCCATTCCGGCGCAGCTGCTAAGAACTTTTTCCAGACTCACAGAGTAACCGTGGCTGTTGACAGCCTCTGTTAAGGTTTTATACACTACATTGTCCTCATCAATTGTTGTTCCGGCCATATCCAGAACCAGTAATTCTATATTTTTCATTGAATTTTTATGCGTAAATTTTTTCTATATTAAACTTGGAGAACCCTCCGCTTCCCGTCATTCCTTTTCCTCCGATACCCGTCACAATATGGATATTCGGAGAGGGGCTGTATTCGAAAATATCTTTCGTCTTGCACTGGGAATACACTCCAAACCATCTTCTCTGAATTTCGTACGTAGGAAGGTCAATTATTTTTTTGGCTTCATGGATCATGAATTCATCAATTTCCATATTGAGATCATATCCAAGATCGTCCGCATTTTTAGCATCTGCATATTCATGAGAGTCTCCAAGAATGATGGAGCCGTCAAGAGCCTGCTTAAAGAGAATATGAACACCATATTTCTTCTCAAATGAATGAGGATCTTCCAATGATTTGATTTTTTGGAAAGAAGGACATTCACTGAATGATTCATATCTTCTGACGGAAAGTCCGGTAAGAATATTTCCCTGAAGAGAATAGATTCCCTGGGGTTTGGTTTGCAGCATCTGCAGCTTGCTTACTTCCAGTTCGCTTTCATTGAATACTTTAGGGTATAATGTTTTAAATTCATGTCCCCCGCAGATGATAATCCGGGAAGCAGAAAACTCTGTTCCTTCAGCTGTTACAGCAGTACATTTCCGATCATCTTCACCGGTTTCAATCACTGTAGTGTTGTAGAAGATCTCCAGACCCATTTTTTCCTGTAAAAGCTTATGAAGTTTTACAATCATATCTGCAGAATCTACAGAAAGCTCCTGGGGAAAGAATAATCCTCCTTTGCAATAATCCGAACGGAGCCCATCAAACTTCTTGATGCAGTCATTTTTAGATAATAAAACAGATTCATAATCATTGTTTCTGTTGATTTCATAGAGTTCTTCAATAAGCTGAAGCTCTTCAGCGTCAGAAGCAATGTATACAGAGCCGTTTTGCCTGATAGTAAGGTCTGCCTGAGCATGAAGTTCATTATATATAGCAAGGCTTTCTCTCCCGAAATTCTGCCATTTAAGATCCATTCCGGACGGTACTACCTGTCCAAAGTTTCTTACCGTTGCCCCTTGAGGCAGCGCATTTCTTTCCAGTAAAGCTACTTTCAGATTTTTCTTCAGGGCATGATAGGCATGGAATGTTCCTAAGATTCCGCCTCCCACAATGAGTAAATCAAATTTTGTTTTCATTTTACTATAATTTATAAGATTTTCGAAGTATCGAAATTGATGTATTGATTAGAATTAGAATTGGGTTTTGCCTTTTTTTTGAAAGCCAAAAAAGCAATAACAGAAAGAATTAAAACGCTGACCGTAATGATATAATTCAGACTGATGTAAAAGCTGAGCCATGAAGTCTGTGCAGAACCGAAATTCTTATAGAGTAAGATCAGAACGCTTCCCAAATATCCAAAGGAATCTACCATATAGATCAGAAAGCCTACATTGCCTTTAATATCAAATGCGGCAATCATTCTGTCAAAATAAATTCCATTAAAAGGAATATAGCAGATATACATTCCAAATCCGGAGATCGTCATCCATAAAAACGGGGATAATGAATTCTGCTGGAAGAGATAGGTGGAAAGCCCCACCGTTAAAATTCCGGCAAAGAGGATATAGTGATAATAAGCAAAAGCCTTTTTGTTATTTTTAACCTTTACCATGCAGCTTAAAATCAAAAGAACCATGATGGCAATGGGGATTTCCGTCAATGTAAATATAGAACTGTCAAATGTAAAGTGAAGACCGTCCCAGATCTCGCGGTTAAAATTATCTCTGAAATCCCTTAGGACCGTTAAACAGATATAAAGAAAAATTATGCAGACAACAGGGATGAAAAACTGGCGGATAAGCTCTTTCCTTTCTTTTCCGTTAAGAGGTTTTCTTTTACTTTTAAGCTGAATATCTTCTTCAGTGGGTTTCGGAATCTTTTCCAGAAGAATTCCTGAAATAAGTAAAGGGACAATAAATATCAGCCCGGCAGAAAAAGGCATCCAGAATTCTGAAATAGCAAAAGTATCCATCAAAAACTTTCCTACAGACTTTGTAAACCCTGAAGAAACCACAAAGCTTGAGCACAGAAATAATCCGATAATTTCAGTTGTTTTACGGCCTTCTATATAGGAAAAAACAATACCCCAGATCATTCCCAGCGGAATACCATTGAGAAACATGAAAAGGATATTATAGGGAGCCGGAATGATTGCGAACCCTAATAATGATAATTCTGCGATGGCAATAAAGGAAAATAAATAGCGCAGTCTTTTCACGGGTTTTAATTCGGAAATGAATTTAATTCCAATAAATTTCGAAATGAAATACCCTACAGCCTGTGCAATGATGATCAGGATTTTATAATCTACTCCGAAGTAGGATAGTCCTTCGAAAGAGGCTACGGTAAAAGGTTTTCTGAAACCGTACATGCAGAAGTAAACACCAAAAGCGGCAAAAGCAGCTTTCAGTGTTACCAGTGTTTTAGGATTGATTGTTCTGGCCATTATTTGGGTTTAGAAGTTCAGTTTTATTCCAAGGTTACATCTTACCCCATAATATTCCACCTGTTCAGGACGGTCTTCATTTTGTCCGAAATGATAGATCAGAGGTTTATTGAGGATGTTATTGATATCCGCATACAGACTCAGATGTTTAGTAAACTGGTAAGAACCTCCGAAGTCCAGGCTGCTGTATTTACCATAATAAGAGTCATTAGTATCGTCTTCAGCATATTCTACAGCGTACTTTCCTTTATAATTATAAGCAAGTCTTGCATTGAAGCCTTTTTTCTCAAAGAAGAGTTGTACGTTATAGAGTTCTTTGGCCTGATAAGGAAGTTTTACCTTTCTTCCGCTTGGCTTCTCCATTTCTGAGGTCATAAAAGTTGCATTCACCTGGGCTCCAAAATACTGAAGGAAGCCTGGAAGGAAATCAAACCTCTTGTTGATCCCAAGTTCAATACCTCCCAGCCATGCAGCATTTCCATTGTTTGGAGCTGTAAACTGGACACCATTGATCCCGTTATAATTTCCAATGAATGAATCCTGGAAAATAGGATCTGTAATGGATTTATAGAAAACACCACCGCTCAGGATCCCTACATTGGAGAAATAATATTCTCCCATCAGATCAAAGTTTAATGAATATGTTGGATTAAGGTTGGGATTTCCTCCCTTGAATTCATTATCCGCTTCACTATACGTTCCTCCCGGAGTAAGGTCTCCGAAGTTAGGTCTGGAGAAAGTTCTTGTGGCAGCAAAACGAAGATTCGTTTTATCGTTTAATGTATACTTTACATGGATCATGGGAAGAACTGCCAGGTAATTTTTAGTATTTTCAACAGGGGTCAGTACATCATCGATCACGCTGTAGCCCTTTACCTTGGTATTGGTGTTGGATAATCTTATTCCTCCTAAAACGGTAATCTTATCATTCACTTTATAGGTTGCCATTCCAAATGCATCAGCATGTTTCTCCAGAACATCAAAGTTTCTTCCTAACGCTTTATTATATTCTAAAGCCTCGGAATCAGCGGTGTTGATTTTCAGGTTTTTTTGATTGTCAAACCAGAACTGATTCATTCCTGAGGTAGAAAGTACCGGACCGAAAGTGTTTCCGATGTGTGCATTCATTTCACTGAGATACTTGGTTCCGTTCGGTTGTGAAGTAATGAATTGAGAATAATCTGCTAAAAGAGGAGCTGCTCCGCCGTTCCATGTGTAAAAAATATCTGAAAACCTTGCATTACGTTCTTTATCCCTGTACTTAAAACCATATTTCAGGGTCAGTTTATCAGAAGCATTAATCTCATGGTTAAAGGCTGCAACAATCTTGTCTTTTTCCTGAACAAAGACTTTGTAAAATTCAAGGTCTGTAAATTTCATTTGTGAAGCATCCATTTTAAAATTAGGATCACTGTAGAAACCAAATAAGGCATCAGGATTTTTGTAATCCAATTTTCCACCATCGGCTTTCCAGTAGGCTCTTGGACCATTCCCATGATCAGAAATATAATCAGGATTGATTCCTACTCCGGATTGGGTATACTTGATGACATAATAAGAATTGTTCTGTTTGTCAGGGATATTCCCATACTTGAACTGATTGTCGTAATAAGAAAGATCCCAGTCGATTTTTCCTTTATTTAAATTATGAATTCCCCCTAATGAAACAGAGGTAAGCTCTGTGATCAGTAAGTTGTGGATATTCTGAAGTTCTACTCTTGCCGTATTATTGGTACTGCTGAATTTATCAAAGCGAACCCTGTGTTTATAATGTGTTTCATCATCAGACAAGGTTCCGTACATTCCTTTTACGTAGATGGTATTTTTTGGGGAAAGAACATATTCAAAGGCAGCATTAATTCCGGTTGTCTTCCTTACGCCGTTGTAATCGCGAAGCTCCATTCTGAAGACCCCTTCGTCACCACTTCTTCTCGCTTCAAAATTGTCAGTAGACCAGTTTCTGATGAAATGGGCAAAATTGAATAAGTATCCGAATTTTTTATCCTTTGTTCTTCCGCCATACAAAAGGCCGATATTATAAACTCCTTTATCCGCTTTGGCATTATAACCGCTTCCCAATGTTGCTTTAAACTCTGTTTTCATGGGAGGAGTTTTGGTAATGAAATTAACACCCCCGCCAATTCCATCTGCTTCCATATCCGGGGTAAATGACTTATTGACATGTACATAAGAGATTAGCTCTGTGGGGAAAAAGTCAAATGCCGTAGCTCTGGAGGTTGTTTCTTCCTCTGCGGTGGGAAGCCTGTTTCCGTTGATGGTCGTGGAAGCCCAGAAGGGAGGAAGTCCTCTTAATGAAACAAATCTTCCCTCTCCCTGGTCTCTTTCGATAGAGACTCCCTGTACGCGCTGTACGGTTTCTGCAGCATTTCTATCCGGAAGTTTTCCAATTCCATCTGATGCAATGACATTGGTGATATTGATCGCATTTTTCTGAAGATTTAAAGCTCTTGCTTCCGTATTTTTCAAAGTACCGGTAACCACAACTTCATCAATATTTTTTCGGGGCTGAGAAAGTATAACGGTTCCTAAATCTACAGTTTGATCAGGCTTTAGTGTAATAATGATATCTGCTGTTTCATATCCTATGTAGGTAATTTGTAAATTGTACTGACCTTCTTTAATATCATTGATCGTAAATTTTCCATCAATATCAGTCGTTATATTTTTAGATAGACCTTTTATTTTGACAGTGGCACCGGGAAGGGGCTGGGTGTTATCAAGAACAGTTCCTATAATAAGCTGCTTTTGTGCTGAAACAGAAGTGACGATACAGACAAAAGCAAGGGTTAGTAATTTCTCTAAATTTGTTCTCATTTTTACATATATTAAATTTTTTATGCAAATCACGCTAATAATTTTAATATATATAAATATTTGATATTAAGTATTGTTTAATAAATCAAGGCTGTTTGTTACTTCTATTTTACCTTAAAAATATTTGTATAAAAGAATATTTTGATTTAATTTTTATATTAAATTGTTTATTTTAAGGTGTTTATGAGGCTGTTTTGATGTTTTTGTTTAATTTTTGAATGGAGTGTGGGAAGGGCGTTTTTGATTAACATTACGTTCATTTTACCCAAAATAAGAAAACTAAAAGTTTACAAATAGTAAACTTTTGCTTGTCAACTTTAGAAGTTGAAAGAACAAAACGGAGAATGGGTTAGGGTACAAGCTTATATAACCTCGGAAGAAAATGGAGGATGGGATGTAAAGAGAAAGCATTTCCACCTTCACTTCTTTACAATATCAGAAACAGAAGATAAGGTTTTGTGCTATATGAAGTTGTGAAAATCTATGCAGTATAAAAATAAAGAACCAGCATTACGCAGCTTTCATTGCTGATGCTTACGGGTACATGTGGAAACTTTCCGTTAAAATATAAAGAATCACCTTCTTTTAAAATGATTTCTTCATTATCAATAACATATTTTACTTCTCCTTTCAGGACGAATTTGAACTCCCAGGCATCTGTGATCACCTTTTCTCTTTTAGAATTAGGTTCAAGAGTCAGCAATACCGCTTCAAAGCCTAAAGAATGAAGACTTTTACTGAAGATATGCATGTATTTAAAACCTTCAGCTTCCACTTCTTTTTCTATGAGCTGCTGGCTTTCTTTCGGCACGTAAATGAATTTTGCATGGGATTTTTTCTCTACCCCTTCAAAGAAATAGCTTGCATCAATTTCCAAAGACTGGATGAGGTCAAGTAACACCGGAAGAGAAGGTATTGTTCTGCCGTTCTCGATTCTGGAAACAAGACCATTGCTTACATTGGCTTTGAATGCCAGTTCATTAATGGTTAAATTATTCTTTTTTCTAATATCCTTTAATCGCTTACCGATACCTATTAAAAAGTCATTCATGCTGTATTCAATTTAACCTGGAATTATTTTTCGTCATTATATGAAAAACAAAGGTAGTATTATTCTATATAGGTTGGATAAGGAAGAAGCTCAATTCATTTAAAATTATTATTGAGGACAGAAGAGCAATTTTGGGATGAACAAAATTTGCCTATTTTTGTAAAACTCGTTATTTCATTTATGAAAAAAATTATTCTTATCGAAGACGAAACCAGTGTGGTGTCTTTTATTAAAAAGGGACTTCAGGAAAACGGATATGAAATTTCTGTCGCTTTTGACGGGCGTACCGGAGTACAGCTGGTTCAGGCAAATGATTTCGATTTGGTGATTTTAGATATTATGCTTCCGGAAATGAATGGGCTGGATGTCTGTAAGGAGATCCGGAAAACCAATCAGAGCGTTCCTATTCTGTTTTTAACTGCATTGGGGACTTCTGAAAATATTGTGCTGGGGTTAGAAAGCGGAGGAGATGATTATCTGGTAAAGCCGTTTAAATTCATTGAGTTGGTAGCCCGTGTGAAATCTCTGTTAAGAAGAAGCAATAACAACGGACCGCAGGAGACGGTTGAGCCGGAACCGGATAGTGAGCATGTTTTTCAGTTTTCTGATCTTATCGTGAACGACTATACAAAAAAAGTGACCCGTGGAGGGGAGGAAATTACGCTTACCTCTACTGAATATAAATTATTACTCTATTTCCTTACGAATCCCGAAAAGGTGATTTCAAGAGCGGAAATTCTGGATGCGGTATGGGGTGTTAATTATGAGCTGGGAACCAATGTGGTAGATGTCTATGTCAATTATTTAAGGAAGAAACTGGACAGCCAGGATGATAATAAGTTGATTCATACAGTAATAGGAATGGGGTACGTCCTGAAAAAATCTTAATGAATGTTTAATAAAGTGATCACAAATCAGACCAAAACAATGGTGCTTTTAATGTTGGTTTTTACTGTCATTATATTGCTTTTCAGTGGCTTGGTTTATTTTTCGATCGTTAATTTTTCACATCAGAGATTTTATGAGCTGCTGAAGATCCGTACAGCAACCATTGTACAGATAGAAAAAAGCAAAGACCATCTTGACCTTCCGGAGAATTATGTCCTGAGTAGCCTGAATGATGAAGAGCTGCCTATGGAAAAGGATTATGTTTTTGCTGTCCCTACAGATTCCAATTTCAAGAAGATATCCCAGGAAGTTCATATTCCATCTTATTTTTTTAAAAATATTATCAAGCAGGGGGAGGCTAATTATAATGATAAGGAATTCTATTATATCGGGCAGACTTTCAGGTATGACGATAAAGACTATATCGCTATTGCTTCTGCCAAGAACCATTATGTGGTCTATTATCTTGGTTTTTTAAAAAGAACACTGCTTACCTGTATTGTGCTTTCTTTATTCTTCAGTATGATCTTCTCTTTTTACTTATCTAAGACATTGTTCAGACCGATCTTAAAAATTACAGGAAAAGTAAAAGAAATAAGCTCTGAAAACCTTCATTTAAGATTGGAGTCTCAACCGGACAATAAGGAACTGAATGAGCTGGTAGATACCTTCAATGATATGCTCAACCGCATTGAGACCTCTTTTGAGACCCAAAACCATCTGATTGGCAATGTCTCCCATGAACTGAGAACTCCACTTACTTCCATTATGGGAGAGGCGGATGTAGCACTTTCCATCAACAGGTCAGCAGAAGAATATAAAGAAACGCTGGAAATTATCCTGGATGAAGCCGAAAAACTGGATAAAAAGATCAAAGCTTTATTAATGATCGCCCAAACCGGGTTTGACGGTAAGATCCAGAAAATGGATAAGGTAAGAATTGACCAGCTGCTGTGGGATGTGATTGAAACGCTAAGAAGAATAGATTCCAGGAATAATATCTATCTCGATATCAGTATGCTCCCTGATAATCCTAAAAAACTGAAAGTACAGGGGAATGAACAGTTGCTGCATCTTGCAGTGGCCAATATCATCAGTAATGGCTGTAAATATTCTAATTTCCAGCAGGTAAAAGTCTCTTTAGGAGCCACGGATACAGATGTCTATATCATTGTAAAGGATAATGGAATCGGGATTCCGGAGGTAGAAATGAATAAAATCTACGATCCGTTCTTCAGGGCTTCCAATACCAACAATTATGAAGGCTATGGAATTGGGCTTCCATTGGCGAGAAATATCGTAAGAATGCATCACGGTGAGCTGATTGTAAGCTCGCACGAAAATCAGGGAACTACGGTTCAGATGCGTTTCCCTAATTTCTACAGCACACAGCAGGAGGGCACTTAATCCCTCAAATTATTCAAAGTATACAAGTTGGATATATAATAGACTGAATATCATTTATTTACGCAAAATTACTGTTTTGTTTTTTCCCCACATTAATTTCTCTTAACAATTTTCTAATCTCATTTTAATCTCTTTAATCACATTTTAATTCCGTTCCAAAGGTCTTCTAATTTGGTCGTTCTAGTTTTGTATCATCAAAAAAGATAAACACAAAACAAAATAATAAAGAACATGACTAAAACAATTTTAATTGCAACGGATTACTCTCTTGAGTCATTAAACATACTGAAAAAAGTGCTGAAAGAGAAAGAAGCTTCGGAAGATCAAAACCAATATGATATCCTGCTTACATCAGGATATGATTCCGGGGATTCTATCAGAGATCTTTTATTCAATACCAAGACATCTATTTTCAATAAGATCAGGCCGGCAGAATTTTGCGATGCTTATGGGATCGTGAAGAATAAATATCCTCATCTGGTCAATAAAATCATTTGTGATGTTTTTACAGGAAGCTTTCAGAGAACATTCAATCAGTACGTGAGCGCAGAGAATATAGAAGAAGCTTATTATTCTTCGTCTATTAAGAGCAAGGGTAAAGGAAAGTTTGATCTTATTCCTTATATCAAGAATTGCAAAGACCTGAAGTCTCATGAAATTGCCGTTGAGGTTAGAGAAAGGCTTCCGGAAAGAGGAAGGCTTGCAGAGATCTTTGTAGAGGTCTAAAATAAACACAAACTAAAAAAATAAAAAAATGTTAAGAAATTATAGTAACAGCAGGACACTGGGGGATAATATCAGATTGGGGACGCTGACTGCATTTACAGCAGGTACTATAAATATAGCATCCCTATTAATATTTCTCTCTTTTACATCGAATGTAACGGGACATTACGCTGTGCTGGCAGCAGAAATCAGTAAGGCAAACTGGGCGCAGGTTGGAGTCGTAGCTGGATGGATCTTTTTGTTCTTCTTCGGAAGCTTTCTATCCAATTTTATTGTCATCAACTTCAATAAAAAAAGTAAGTATTTTGCCCATTCAATGCCTATTGTATTGGAGATTATATGTCTTCTCTTCGTAGGCGTATACGGACAGTTTTATTATCAGAAAACACTGGAAGAAACAGAATATCTGGTGGCATTGATGCTTTTTGCTACAGGGCTTCAAAATGGTTTGACGGCCAGTATCTCAAACTTTTCAGTAAAAACAACCCACCTTACCGGAACAACTACCGATCTGGGAATCCTGGTTTCTATGTTTACTCAAAAAAAATACAGAAAAAACGGGGAGCTGATCGGAAGGGCAAAATTACTCTTGAGTATCATGGTTGCCTATGTATTGGGAGCAGTATTCTCAGGACTTACCTATTATTATCTGGAATTCAGGGTGTTTTATGTTATCAGCCTGTGTCTTTTAATCGTGATCGGATATGATGCATATAAAATTCATGTAAGACATTTTAATACCAAGTATAGATATAACAGGATTTATAAAAAACCCAACCTTCTGGCTTATCTGTATGAGAAGATCCACGGGATTCCAGGAAGAGAAAAGAAAAGAAAGCTCGCTTTTGAAGACTGAATGTGGAATGATAAATAAATATCACTATTAATTTTTTTTGTATAAACTAGCTGTGAATCAATCCTCTATTTGTGTAAAAACAATAGGGGATTGTTCTATTCAAAAAACCGCTGTAGTGAATGGTTTGAGGCTCAGTCTTTAAAATGCTGCATTGTTGAAATGTTGATAATTAAATATTAATTCCCTCTTTTAATGTTTTAATTCCCAATTTCATTGTCTATTTTTGTAAGTTGATTTACGTTTTTTTATGTCAGATATTATTCAACTTTTACCGGATCATGTAGCTAATCAGATTGCAGCAGGAGAAGTGGTGCAGAGGCCTGCATCCATTGTGAAGGAGCTTTTGGAGAACGCTATTGATGCAGATGCTTCAAAGGTCGAACTGATTCTCAGGGATGCCGGGAAGAACCTGATACAAGTAGTGGATGACGGAAAAGGAATGTCTGAAACAGATGCCAGAATGGCGTTTGAAAGACATGCCACATCCAAAATCAGGGGAACGGAAGATATCTTTAAGATTGCTACAAAAGGATTTCGGGGGGAAGCATTGGCTTCTATTGCCGCGGTTTCTCAGGTTGAGCTAAGAACAAAACAGAAAAACGCATCCATCGGAACCAATATTTACCTTGAAGGTGGCGTTTTCCAATTTCAGGACCCGATACAAACGGCAGACGGATCGAATTTTCTGGTAAAAAATCTATTCTACAACGTTCCTGCCAGAAGAAAATTTTTGAAAAATAATAATATTGAATTCAGACACGTAATCGATGAATTTCAACGTGTTGCATTGGCGCATGAAGGCTTGGAATTTTCATTATTCCATGATGATGAGCCGGTTTTCAAACTCAGAAAGGGAAGCCAGATGCAGCGTATTGTAGATATTTTCGGAAGAAAACTGCAGCCCCAGCTGATTCCTATCAAAGAAGATATTATCTGGTGTAAGCTTCACGGATTTGTAGCGAAACCGGAAGGCGCCAAGAAAAACAGAGGAGAACAGTTCCTTTTTGTGAATGGAAGGTATTTCAAAAGCCCTTACTTCAATAAGGCCGTTCAGGAAGCTTTTGAAGGATTGCTTTTACCGGGATATGTACCTTCATTTTTCCTTTATCTGGAGCTTGATCCTGAAAAAATAGATGTTAATATCCATCCACAGAAAACTGAGGTGAAGTTTGAAGATGAGCATCTTATTTTTGCTTTACTTCGTTCCACGATAAAAAGATCTTTAGGGATTTATAATGTTTCTCCAAGTCTTGATTTTGACAGAGATCCGGATTTAGACGAAATGATGAATAAGCCTATTCCCAGTAAAGGGAACGGTGGCGGAGGAGTGATAAAAATGCCTGAAATTATTGTTGATAAAGACTATAATCCGTTTTTGGAGGAGAAAAATATAGTGCTTCCGGAGGAGATTCAGAATCTTACAGAAATGTACAGCCAGAATATCACGGCAGAACCTTCCAAAATCAATTTATTTGAAGATGAAGATTTCGATGAAGATCTGATGAGGCTCCCGAACGGATACTGGGTTTTCAATAAAGGTGATATGACTCTGATGCTGGATCTTGGAAGAATGCACAGGCTTGTGGTTTCTGAAAATAATAATAAATCAACATCAAAGAAATCCAATACCAACAGTCATGCCCTCCTGTTTTCTCTGGAGTACCACATGAACGAAATAGAAAAGAATAAATATAATTCTATCAAAAAATATCTTCCGGAACTCGGGTTTGACATGAAAATTGCTCATGAAAGTGTACTGAGAATAGATTCACTTCCCGAAGGGCTGAAAGAAACACAGGCTATGAAGTTTCTGGAGAACCTTTTTGAGATCCTGGAATATAAGACAGAAGAAGAATTCATGCAGTATTATCAAAACCAATGGGCTAAAATGCACTCGAAGTCAAGATTTGACTTCCTTTATAAAAAAGATGCAGAACAGCTCATCAAAGATTTTACCGCATTAGGATTCCCTGAGTTTTTGCCGGACGGAAAAAGATGTTTCTATGAAGTTCCGTTTAATGATTTTAAAAACAAATTTTAAAAAAGATGTTTAACAATATACCACCGATTACAAGAAATCTTATCATTATTAATGTTATTGTTTATTTGATATCCAATTTCTTGTTTTTTAATTTATACGATACACTTTCGGGGTTTTATCCCTTTTCTCCCAATTTTAAATCCTGGCAGGTCATCACACACATGTTCATGCACGCACCTTTTGCAGAGCCGGGTGGATTAATGCATATTTTATTCAATATGTTTACTTTATTCAGCTTTGGGCCAATTTTGGAACAAACATTGGGTGAAAAAAAATACTTGATATTGTATTTTGCAAGTGGGTTAGGGGCTTTTTTCTTATTTAACCTTTGGAACTTTGTTGAGGCCCAGCAGATTATTTCAGGCTTACAAAGTTTGGGATTAAATGCTTCTGAAATTTATCCTAAAGCTGCTCTCGATTACTCAGGAGATTCGAGAATTAGTGCTAAAACGGCTGAGGGGCTAGCATTATCAAGAGAGTATTATGGGTTATTAAAATCACGTATGATGGGAGCTTCGGGAGCAATTTTTGGAGTAGTGGCTGCATTTGCAACGCTGTATCCGGATTCGAAAATTGGAATAATGTTTATTCCTGTTCCTATTAAAGTAAAGTATCTGCTACCTATTATTGTTGTCGTTTCCATATATCTGGGTGTTTCAGGAAATGGAGGAGGTATTGCCCACTTAGCTCACGTTGGAGGTGCTTTGGTAGGGTGGCTGCTGGCGAGAAGCTGGAGAAAACATTTATACAGATTTAACTAAAGCCGCTTTGTGAAAATTTTTCGACTTATCATCCTGATTCTGCACCTGGGAATTTTGTTCCTTTTACTGGGTTCTTTACTGAATGCGTATGTTCCGCCTAGGATATTTCCATGGTTTAATTTGCTGTCATTAGGATTTCCTATTCTGATGATTGTTTATATTCTGATGACTGTTTTTTGGATATTCAGCTGGAAGAAGAGAGCCTTTGTGTTCATGCTGGTAGGATTGATTTTTATTAATCCAGTCAAAAGAATCATTAATTTTTCTTCTGATAAAAAAGAGAAGGCAGCTATTAAAATAGTTTCCTTTAATGTGAAGGGGGGAATTATGGGGAAAGAGGAGATCGGAAAGTATTTAAAATCTCAGGAAGCTGATGTGATACTCTTACAGGAAGGCAGAGGAGGTGACTTTCCGTACCTTGAAGAGTATAAGAGAGTGAATTTTTCCGGAGTGGGAACAATCCTTACTCAACATAAAGTCTTGAATACTAAAGAACTGGATTTTCCTGAAAAAAGTGAAATTCCACCGGCTGTGCAGGCTGATATCGAGATAAAAGGAAAAGTATACCGGTTTATTGATGTTTATCTTCATCCTTTTAAGTTTGAAAGAGAGATGGTGACCCTTAATGGGAATTCTGATGCCAATGAGCAAAAGATGAAAGATATTGTAAAAAGACTTATTCCTACTTTTAAAATCCACCAAAAGCAGGTTGAGCTTATTAAAAATGCCGTTGAAAGCTCGCCATATCCTGTTATCCTGGCAGGAGATTTTAATTCGGTTCCCAATTCTTATGAATATTATCATTTATCATCAGGACTTGAAGATGCATTTCTGAGTGCCGGAAAAGGAAGCGCTACCAGTTTCCACGATTATAAATTTCCCATAAGAATTGATTACATTTTTTCTTCTCCATCTGTGAAGGCTGTTTCCTATGTGGTAGACCGTTCTGTCAGTTTTTCAGATCATTATCCTGTCATTTCTGAGTTTTCTTCAGACAGTAAATAATCATAAAAAAAGTTAAAATATAGGTGCTTGGTAGGGTTTTTGCTTAAAAAAATACGTACCAAGACCGTTTTTTCATGAAGTCGAATCAGATACTGCTATTTATACATATTGTTATTGCTGTTTTATTGCTCTGCACATTGGGAAATGCATGGGTTCCTCCAAATATTTTTGGGAACCTTAATCTTCTTTCTCTGGGTTTCCCATATCTGATGTTCGCGTATCTTATTCTTACGGTGGTATGGATTTTTAAAAAGCAAAAAGTAGCAGTAGCCTTTGCTTTGGGAATCTTTCTATTTTACAATCCAATAAGAAGATGGGTTAATTACACTCCGAAAGTAGAGAATGTAAAGACAATAAGAGATATCAAAGTTCTGACATTTAATGTAAAATATGGGGATTATGGATGGGACAAGATAAAGGATTATATTAAAGAACAAAATGCCGATATTATCCTGGTACAGGAAAAAGATACCAACCGTGCACTAAGACAGGATCTTGTAAAATACCCTTCAGTTATTCTTAAAACAAAACATAAGATTGTAAGACAGGCCGAAATCATTGAAGAAAAAGCAAGAGGTAATTCTTTCTATGCAGATATAGATATCAACGGAAAAATTGTAAGAATTGTCAATGTATACCTGGAGCCGTTCCGCCTTCATAAATCTATGTTTACAAAGCTGGATGCCTTTGGGGCAGGTAACATCTCTGCTCTTCTTTCCCATATGATTCCTACTTTTCAAGCCCATGAGGACCAGGTGAAGAAAATAAGAAAGATAATAGACCTTTCTCCTTATCCTGTTATTTTAGCAGGAGATTTTAACTCTGTTCCCAACTCTTATGAGTATTATAATTTGGGAAAAGATCTTCAGGATGCCTTTTTGGTTGCAGGAAAAGGAAGTGCAAGTAGTTTTCATGACTATAAAGTACCATTGCGAATAGATTATATCTTTACTTCAAAATCAATCATTCCTTTAAGCTATAAGGTAGATCATTCTGTGAAATTATCGGATCACTATCCTGTAATTGCAGAATTTCTACTAAATTAGTTCCATGAAAAATTTACTTTTTGCGGCTTTTATTTTGGTCATTTTGTTCATAGCGTGTTCTAAAAAAGAATCTGCGGGCTTTGGAGCCGAACAAGAGGTTAAAATACAGTATGATACTACAGCCGTAGATTCATTTTCAACGGGTGCTGTTTCAGTAGATATTGCCAGAAAGATAAGAATGTCTTCTCCGCAGTATCTGGACTCCGTAAAACAGGTTAAAAAGCTTCAGGAAGAAGAAAAGAAACTTAAAGAAGAGCTTGATAAGGAAGCCAAAAAGAAACTGGAGGAAGAGAAGAAGAAAATAGATGCTGAAAAGAAGCAAAAAGTTTCAGAAACACCCTCTGCAGCCGATACCAAAACCAAAACAGAATAAAAAACATCATTTAAAGTATACAATATGAAAAAAAACATCTTAGCAGCATTGGTGATCTCAGTATTCGCCATGGCTTGCACAAAATCGACGACAAAAACGGAACAGGTAGAAAATTCTGACGGATCAGTGACCACCACCACAACTACCACTACAGAAACACCTTCTGATATTGTTGATAGTTCAAAAGTCAACAAAACAAAAGAAGACATTAAAACAAAGGTAGACGAGGCCGGAAATAAGATTGATAACGCTGCCCAGAAAGCGAAAGATAAGATTGATGCCACGGCCGATAAAACCAAACAGGATCTTAATAAGGTAGGAAAGGATATTAAAAGCGGGGTACAGGAAGCAGGAAAAGATGCTAAAGATGCCGCGAGACAAGGAGCTTCAAAAGTAGAAGACGCTGCCAAAAAAGTAAAAGAAGATTTAAGTAAATAAAAAAAACCGCAGTTCACTGCGGTTTTTTTATGTTGTGTCCCGTTCTGAAAAAATTCTACTTATTCAGTTCCAGTAACGGATCTATATATTCTCTGTCATTGCTCAGTCTTGGTACTTTATTCTGACCTCCAAGCTTTCCTTTAGATTCCAGCCAATGATAGAATAAGTTGTGCTTGGCAATGTGAACCACCGGTCTTTTCAGTGTTATATTGTTGTATCTTTTAGCTTCGTAATCCGAATTGATGGTCTTAAGATGTTGATCAAAAGCATCTATAAACTGATCCAGATTATCAGGATGATGGCTGAACTCAAAGATCCATTCATGGGCTCCGCTTTCATTCTCTTTCATGAAAACAGGGGCTCCGGTAAAGTCTGTAACCTGAGCGCCAGTAGCTTCGCATGCTCTGGAGAGGGCAGATTCTACATTCGTAATCATTAGTTCTTCACCGAATGCATTGATATAATGTTTTGTTCTTCCCGTTATTTTTATTCTGAAAGGATTAATCGAGGTGAAGACTACCGTATCACCAATCAAATACCTCCATAGTCCACCATTGGTTGTGATCACCATGGCGTAGTTTTTACCAATTTCAACATCTTCAAGGTTCACTACTTTCGGATTGGAAAAATGGAACTGGTCCATTGGAATAAACTCGTAAAAAATGCCATAATCAAGCATAAGAAGCATTTCATCGCTGTCTGATCTGTCCTGGATACCAAAGAAGCCTTCCGAAGCATTGTATATTTCGTAGTAATTGATGTTTTTTCCGATGATATTGCGGTATTGCTCCCGATAGGGCTTAAAACTGATTCCACCGTGAAAAAACACCTCTAAATTGGGCCACAGCTCTGAGATACTGCCAACCTCTGTTTCCTTCAATACCCTCTGCAGGAGAACCATCATCCAGCTGGGTACTCCAAGGATGCTTCCTACATCTTCATTCTTCACTTCCGAAGTAATGGCTTTTAATTTACTTTCCCACTCAGACATCAGAGAAACTTTCTTACTGGGGGTTGTTGTGATTTCAACCCAAAAAGGAAGATTATCAATAAGAATGGCAGAGAGATCTCCAAACTTGGTATTAAAATCTGCATAGAGCTCGGAGCTTCCCCCCAAACGGAGATTCTTATTGGTGAAAAGCTGATTTTCAGGATGATTGTTTGCGTAAATAGAGACCATGTCTTTTCCTGCTTTCATGTGACAGTACTCAAGACTTTCTGCTGAAATAGGAATGAATTTACTCTTGGCGTTGGTGGTTCCTGAGGACTTGGCAAAATGTTTAATAAGGCCTGGCCAGCTTACGTCTTTATATCCCTGTCTTGCTCTTTCAATATAAGGTTCAAAGTCTTCGTAGGTGACAATCGGAACCTTATTTTTAAAGTCCTGATAACTCGAAATGGAATTGAATCCATGTAGTTTACCATATTCTGTATCTTCTGCATGAAACAGCTGAGAGAACAATATGCCCTTCTGGGTCTCAATGGGATGATCCATAAAATTTTGTATCTGATCTATCCTTTGACGGATAAACCAGTTAACTACAGTATTGAAAAGTGCCTTGGTTGCCATTCCAACAAATATAATAATATTTGATTTTTCAGAGAATTTTTTATGATGTTAAATAAAAAAACCGTTACAAAATGTGTAACGGTTTGCTTTTTAGCTTATTTGTTTCTTAGCAATACTCATCATAAGCAGCCTGAAGGTTAGCGGCAATAGCCCCTGCAGGGTTCCCTTCAATGTGGTGTCTTTCCAGCATATGAACTAATTCTCCATCTTTAAAAAGAGCAACACAAGGAGAGCTTGGTGGGAATGGAGCAAGGTGTTTTCTTGCTTCTACTACAGCTTCAGTATCAAATCCTGCAAAAACAGTTGTTAAGTGGTCTGGCTTTTTATCTCCTGTTAAAGAATATACTACACCAGGTCTTGCTGCTCCTGCAGCACATCCACATACTGAATTGATTACTAATAATGTAGTTCCTGACTGCTTTAACGCTTCTTCTACCTGAGAAGGAGAAGTTAAATCCTGGAAACCTTTATCTGTAAGTTCAGCCTTCATAGGCATTACTAAATCTGTTGGATACATATATTTTGTTTTTTATCGCTACAAAGTTAAACAATTCTTTACGTTTGATCAATATATAATAACTATCGCTGGATTAGTCATATAAAATTAATGTAATATTAATATTTCAACAATATTTGAAAAAAGATGAATTTAAAATAGGAATAATAAAATATTTTTATTAAATTTGAAATGATTCTGAAAAAACAAACGACCATGAAAAAAACAATTACGGCTTTCCCTCAGGCTAAGAAATTATTTAACTCGGTATAAATCGCAGTTAAATCTTCTTTTTTTCAGTTTAAATTGAGCTGAATAATAAACTTTTAATATCCAAAAAATGAATCCCGGGACTGTAGAGTTCCGGGATTCTTTAATCAAATCGATATGCAAAGGTTGAATATCCTATAGTTGTGAGAATTCACTTGCCAGACTCCGGGATATACCCAAAATCCGTACCCGGAATTCTGTTATGAAAGAAGCTTTTTAACCATCTCGGAAATACTTTTTCCGTCAGATTTTCCGGCTAATGCTTTTGAAGCAGCTCCCATTACCTTTCCTAAATCCTTAATAGATTCGGCTCCGGTTTCAGAAATAATAGTTTTAATTTCTGTTTCTAATTCTTCAAGAGAAAGTTGTTTTGGTAAAAATTTCTCAATGACTTTCATCTGTGCATCTTCTACTTCTGCCAGATCTTGTCTGCCCTGAGCAGTAAACTGTTCAAAAGAATCTTTACGCTGTTTGATCATTCTCTGAAGGATCGCAATTTCCTGTTCTGCAGAAACTTCAGCCCCTCTGGCTTCCGTTTTCAGAAGAAGAATTTGAGATTTTACAGCACGGAGAGAGTCTAAAGCAACTCTGTCTTTTTCTCTCATAGCTGTTTTTATAGCTTCGCTAATTATATTTTCTAAACTCATGTTGATATGCTTTTGGCTTTTGGCAATTGGCTATTAGCTTTTGGATATGGCTAGCAGCCAGTTGCCATTAGCATTAATCTACGTCTTTATTTAAAAACCTGTTTTCCTTGATTTGCATAGACCCGTTGTTATCAGACAGATAGGTGTTGATGTTCTGGTCTGATGCATTCGTTCCGTCAATTGAAATATTTTTTCTCTTGAAAGCAGGAATAGACTCAAATTCACTTGTGCTGTCAAAACTTTGGTAACGGGAATTGAATTCTTTTAATTTATTTCTTCTTTCAAAAATTCTTTCCTGATCCACAGCTTTATTGACGAAAGTGAATTCTGATTCTTCAGATTTTGGAGTTTCAATTTCTGTCTTTGTTTCCGCCTTTATTTCTTCCTGTTTCTGGAAGAAGGTTTCGATCTTTTGTGCAGGTTCAGCTACAGCACTGGTAGGAGCATTAAACTCCGCTTTAGGCTGTCCAAAGTCTGTCTTTGGCTCGTTTCTGCTGGATTCATTGACAAAGAAATTGAATTCTACAGGTTTTTCCTCAGAGAAAGAATTGTTAAACGTACTTCCAGACTGAGGTTCCTCTTTTTTATTTTCAAAATCAAAAGAGAAAGACTGGATCTCCAAATCGTTAGGATCTTCATTCTCTTCATCAATTGAAAATAAGCTGAAACCGTCCTGGTCATTTTCTTCTTCATTTCTCCAGTTTTGCTCAGGAGTGTTCAGAGTATCTTCTTGTCTGTCAGCGAATTTTATTTCCGTTTTAATCTCCTCTTCTTCAATAATCATTTTTTTTTCGATAGATGTAGCCCCGAACTGTGGAGTATCGTGGTCTTCGTCATCTAATCTAAAAAGATTTTTTCTGCTAAAATCATGTGATGCCTCAGGAGCCGTTTCTCTTTCTTCTCTGGTTTTGAAAGGGGAAGACTTTGGAGCATCATAATTGTCATTAAGACTGATTCTGATCTTTTCTGTAGGGCCTGCAAATTTTTTGTTGTCATTAGAAAACCCTGTAGCGATTACAAGAACACTTACAGCATCTCCTAATTCTTCATCAGCACCCACTCCAAAGATGATATCAGCCGTATTTCCGGCTTCTTTCTGGATGTGGTCCATAATGATACCGATTTCATCCATGGTTACTTCTTCTGCACCACTTCTGATCAGCAATAATACATTTTTAGCACCTGTAATCTTATTGTCATTTAATAACGGAGAATCAAGAGCTTTTCTTACTGCTTCTTCAGCTTTATTTTCACCTGAAGCCGTACCTGTAGACATCAGCGCCGTACCGGAGTTCTGAAGCACAGATTTAGCATCTCTAAAGTCAATGTTTACATCAAAATAACCGGTAATAACTTCCGCCATTCCTTTTGCAGCATTGGCTAAAACTTCATCCGCTTTTGAGAATCCCTGTTTGAATCCAAGGTTTCCGAACTGCTGTCTTAGTTTATCATTGTTGATCACAATTAATGAGTCAACATTATTCTTTAATTTGTCAAGACCGTTTTCGGCCTGATCCAATCTTCTTTTTCCTTCAAAGCTAAAAGGAACAGTAACGATACCCACTGTAAGAATCCCCATGTCTTTTGCTACTTTAGCAATGACAGGAGCAGCTCCGGTACCTGTACCACCACCCATTCCGGCAGTAATAAACACCATTTTAGTGTTCTGTCCCATAGCCGCCTTAATATCTTCAATACTTTCTATTGCAGATTTTTCTCCCACTTCGGGGTCGGCACCAGCTCCAAGACCTTCTGTAATGGTAGTTCCTAACTGAACTTTATTGGCAACAGGGTTATTATCTAGAGTTTGAGCATCCGTATTACAGACCACGAAGTCTACTCCGTGAATCCCTTTTTCGTACATGTGTTTCAGGGCGTTGTTTCCTCCGCCACCTACACCGATTACTTTTATGATCGATGAATTTCCTTTTGGTAAATCAAATGAAAATCCTTGTGTACCTATATTTTCCATAACTATTTTTTTTACAATTGATGAATGATGAGTGATGGCTGATAAATCATTTATCATTGATCATCTATCATTGATAACTTATTCTACTTCTTCAAAGAATTTTTTTACTTTTTCCATAAGCGACTGCCCAAAAGTCAGTTTTGCTCTTCTGTTTTCTCTCTGTTCGTTGGCTACAGGTTGCTCCTGAACGATGGCTGCCTGAGGCTGAACCTGTTGAACAGTTTCTGCCTGTGGAGCCGTTTTTTCAGCCTGAGGCTGTTCATGGGCAACTTCTTCCATTTCATCAGCCGTCTGTTTTTTGTCTCTGATCTTTAAACTCTCCATCAATAACCCGATAGAAGTAGCAAATTCAGGGCCTTTCAGATACTGATTTTTATCGTTCGCAATATATTCATTCGCAAAACCGATTCTACTGTCGAAACCTGTGGTATAATTGGCCAGCTGACGAAGGTGTTTCAAATTTGAACCCCCACCTGTAAGAACAATTCCGGCAATCAGCTTTTTCTTTTGTTCAAAAGCACCGTAAGCCTTCAGCTCTGTGTTTACCATTTCCAAAACTTCTTCTACCCTTGCATTGATAATCTGTGCTAAGGTTTTTAAAGAAATTTCTTTATCCGGTCTTCCGTGAAGTCCGGGAATTGTTACAAAAGTACTGTCTTTTTCCAATTCGGGAACAGCCGAACCAAATTTTACTTTCAGTTGTTCTGCATGTTTCTCGATAATTGAGCAGCCTTCTTTGATATCTTCTGTAATAATTCCACCTCCGTATGGAATCACACACGTATGACGAATAATATTATCTTTAAAAATAGCGATATCGGTAGTACCACCACCAATGTCAACGATAGCTACACCAGCTTCTTTTTCTTCTTTGGTAAGAACAGCTTCTGACGATGCTAGTGGCTCCAAAGTAAGAGCTTCCATTTCCAGCCCGGCTTCACGGACGCATCTTGCAATATTTCGGATGCTTCCCATCTGTCCTACTACAACATGGAAGTTAGCTTCTAAACGTTTTCCGTGCATTCCGACAGGCTCCTGAATTTCACCTTCGGAATCCACTTTATATTCTTGAGGAAGTACATGGATTATTTCTTCTCCAGGAAGCATTACCAGTTTCTTGACCTGATCTTTTAATGCTTCAATGTCATCATCTGTAATAAATTTATCCGGATGTTCACGCATAATATAATCTGAGTGCTGCAGAGAACGTATGTGTTTTCCTGCAATACCTACCGTTACTTTACGGATAGGAACTCCTGCACTGGATTGTGCTTCGGATACTGCAGCCTTGATTGAATTAATGGTTTGTGAAATATTATTCACAATTCCTTTATGAACACCAAGACTTTTAGCTTTTCCTACACCGAGAACTTCTATTTTCCCATGTGCATTCCGTCTTCCGACAATCGCAACAATCTTTGTTGTTCCGATGTCCAGACCTACTGAATACTCTTGATTTTCCATTTTTATATCGATTTGATTTTTTCTACTTTTTTCCATTATAGGATATCTCCTATTTTGTGTTAAAATGTCCTTTGGGGACTTTTATTCTATTTTCACCTTTGATTTGGGCTTAGGCTTGGACTGTACCGGAGCCTGTGTTTTTTTCTCTGTTTTTGTCTTTTCTTTTGCCTGTGTTTTGGGTTTTGTGTTTTCCTTTGGTTTTGATGAGTTCGTTTTTTTTGGTTCAGCTATTTTGGGTTTAGCGTCCGTTTTCTTAGCGATAGCTGTTAGCGACGGCGCTTTTGCCAGTTCAAGTTTTCCTGCTTTCAGAAGACTGTCGTTTTCTTTAAAATAAGGATTTAAAGTGGTCACAATCTGGTTCTGGTATTTTACAGAAATCATACTGTATTTTTGAGGGTCCTGATAGACCAGGTATTTTTCCACAAACGTTTTAAACCCTCTTACTTTAAAATCTATATTATCTAAATCTCCGATTTCCACTCTATAATTTCCTTCGCTTGTCAGGAGATTATAGCTGTCTTTATATTTTGAAATTCCAATAAAATACTTTTTACTGAAATCATCTTTATCAATTTTTTCAACCAGCTCTGCCAGTTTTTCATATTCATCCGGCTGAATATTACCGGTTACCAGCATGCAGGGGTGAGAATAGGTTTTTGAAATAGGAAACTCTATCCCTTTTTCATCTACATAAAAGTCTTTTCCATCTTTATTTAGCCTGAAGACAGGAACCCTCTGCTTGATATCCAGGTTAAGCTTACCATTTAAGTTCAGATATACATTGGCGCTGTCAACAGCGGGCAGAGCATTGATCTTTTTTTCCAGTGAAGGAATATTGAGTTCACCTACTTTTCCCGATGGATTTTCTTTTTTTACAATCTCCCGGATATCTTTTTCATCAACAAAGTAAACCGGAGTTCTTTCGCTCATTTTTACAGAAATTTTATTGTCACTAATCTGTTGATTACCGAATCTCTTCAACGAGAAACTCAGTAACAACCCAAGGATGATTACGGTGACAACAATTTTTAATATTCTGTATTTATTTTTCATATTTCCTGTACAGTGTAAAAAGTACAATGTACTTACGTATTTTATTTACTAATCTCTTTATCAATAATTCTATACCTGTACTTTTTACATCGTACTTTGTACAGAGTTTAACCACTCACAGATAGGGTCATACAGGGTATCAATATTTCCTGCCCCTACTGTAAGAAGGATATCAAAATCCTTTTCTTTTATTTTTTCAAAAGCAGCGGATAAAGCCGATACTTCTTTATTCTCTAAATGTACTTTTTCCAGCAGCCAGCTTGACGTGACACCTTCAAAGTTTTCCTGAAGTTCTCTTGCGGGATAAATATCCAGCAAAATCAATTCATCTGCCTGGCTCAGGCTTTCCGCAAATCCGTCTGCAAAATCTCTTGTTCTGCTGAACAGGTGCGGCTGGAAGACAACTAATAGCTTTTTATCAGGGTAAAATGTTCTGATAGAGCTTATTACAGCATTTGTTTCTGTAGGGTGGTGGGCATAATCATCAATATAAATTTTGCCGTTTTGATAAAAATGCTTAGTATATCTTCTTTTAATTCCCTTAAAATTAGCAATAGCCTTTTTCAGCGTATCAAAATCTGCGCCCAAATTGTGAAGAATAGCCAATGCCACGGTAGCATTTTCCACATTATGGATTCCCGGGATTTCCCAGACAAAATCTTTTACTGTTTCCGTTGGGGTATGAAAATCAAAATAGATTTTATCATGATCCATACGCAGGTTGTCCGAATAATAATCAGCAGGTTCATTTACAGCATAAGTCTGATGTCCTCTGCCTATTTCTATCCCTTTTCTTACAAAGAGTTTTTTATCTTCGGGAACCAATGCTGCAAACTGTCTGAAGCCTTCTTCAATATGGCTTTTATCACCATAAATATCCAAATGGTCAGCATCGGTGGACGTTACTACGGCCCAGTCCGGGGACAGGTTCAGGAAGCTTCTATCGTATTCATCGGCTTCTACCACAGAATAAGTGGAACCATTGTACAGGAAGTTGGACTTGAAATTTTCAGAAATACCTCCCAAAAAACATGAGAAAGGCAGATCCGCTTCTTTGCACAAATGCGCCACAAGGGTAGAGGTTGTCGTCTTTCCGTGTGTCCCTGCTACTGCGATACAATCTGTATTTTCTGTAATCAATCCCAAAACTTTAGCCCGTTTCAATACTTCAAACTGATTTTGGTTGAAATAATCCAGAATCCCAAGCGTCTTAATAGCCGGAGTATAGATGACCAACGTGTCTTCTTTGTGAAGGGAAGTTATCCTTTCATCAATAAGGTCTTCAAAAACAATATCAATGCCTTCATTCATCAGGTTTTGAGTAAGTTTGGTATTGGTTTTATCATATCCCCATACCTTTTTACCGGATGCATGGAAATAACGAGCTAATGCACTCATTCCGATACCTCCGATTCCAACGAAGTAAAAGTTTTGATATGTTTCTAATTTCTTCATTTTTTGTCTTAATGTAGCCGGTACAAACTATAATGTACTTTTCCTACTTTTTACAGTTTATTAAATATTTCATCTACAATCTCTTTTGCGGCATTAGGCTTGGCAAAATATTTCAGATTGTCAGACATTTCTTTTCTTACACTTTCATTTTCGCAGATCTCTGATAAAACATTCCAGAATTTTTCCTTCATTTCAGAGTCTTTTACCATTCTGGCTGCATTTTTTTCAACCAGATTCATGGCATTCTTCGTTTGATGGTCTTCCGCTGCAAAAGGGAAAGGAACCAATAGCACCGGTTTTTGTGCTACCGCCAGTTCTGATATGGCGATCGCTCCGGCTCTGGAAACAATAATATCTGCCGCAGAATAGGCCAGCTCCATGTCTTTGATGAATTCAAGGATCTGAATATTTCTGGTATCAACGTCTTTTGTTTCCTCTATAATATCTTTATAATCAAGCTTACCTGTCTGCCAGATCAGCTGATAATCTTTGTTTACGATTTCATTTAAATGAGACTTCCAGGCATTATTTAATGTTCTGGATCCTAAAGAACCTCCTACAGACAGAATGGTAAGTTTGTCCGGATTCAATCCCATTTTCTCTTTTGCCTGAGCTGTTTCCTGCATTCCTGAAATAATAGCCGAGCGGATCGGATTACCCAGAAATTTTATTTTTTCTGCCGGAAAACCTTCTACTTTTGGATAGGCTGTAAAGACAGCTTTGGCTTTCTTACTTAAAATCTTATTGGTCACTCCTGCATGGGCATTCTGTTCCTGTATGAAGATGGGAATTCCCATTTTACTTGCTTCATAAAGGGCAGGGCCACTGGCAAAACCTCCGGTTCCCACTGCAAAATCAGGAGCAAAGGCTTTGATGATTTTCTTGGATCTGGATAAGCTTTTCAGAATCTTGAAAGGCAGTCCCAAATTGGATAACAGGTTTCCTCTGTCGATTCCGGCGATATCAATTCCTTCTATTTTGTAGCCAGCCTGAGGAACCTTTTCCATTTCCATTTTTCCGTTGGCTCCAATGAACAAAAATTCTGCATCAGGAAATCTTTTTTTGATTTCATCAGCGATAGCGATAGCCGGGAAGATGTGTCCTCCTGTTCCTCCGCCTGATAATACTATTTTTAATTTTTTGTTCATATTGAATAGGACTTCGTCCGATTTTTTATTAAATGATCCCTTTGGGACTCTTGGTTTACGCGATATCGTTTATTTCTGCTATGCTTTGTTTTTTGCCCATTCCTTCTTCATCATAAATCTGTATTCTCGAGCTTATATTGAGGATAATTCCTAACTGCAAATAGGTAACGAGCATTGATGTTCCTCCGTAGCTTATTAGTGGCAGAGGCTGTCCTGTTACTGGGATCAGATTCACTGCTACGGCAATATTTACGGCGAGCTGTATAAAAATCATTACCCCGAGACTGAGGACGAGCAACGATCCGAAGAAGGCCGGCATCTTGCTGGCTATCATTACAATCCTTATCATCATGATGAGATAAAGGCTGATGAGGAAAGCGGCCCCAATGACACCATATTCTTCTACAATGACGGCAAAGATAAAATCGGAAGCAGACTGCGGAAGCATTTGCTTTAATGCGCTTTTTCCAGGTCCCATTCCGGTAATTCCACCGTGTACGATGGCTGCCTTTGCCTGCATTACCTGATAATTTTTTGCTTTTACACTTTCATCATCGGTATCTGCAGATTTTGCCTTGCTTGAAGTAAAGGTTTCTACACGGCTCATCCATGTGTGAACACGGTTTCCTCCAATCATATTGGTGTTTAAAGCAATCAACAGAAACAGCACTATAGCAATAAACGAAGCCGAAATAAAGCCTGCAATATACTTCCAGTGAAGCTGTCCGATAACCAAAACAACGACAGAAACCATTAAGATCATTAATGCTGTAGATCCGTTATCTTTCGCAACAAGTACAAAAACAAGAAGAATAGGCCCGAAAATATACATGATATTTTCTATCGGAAGTCTTTCTCTTGTTATTTTTTTTGTTAAATACCGGCACAAATAGATAATCAGCATTAAAAAGGCAAATGATGATGGCTGGAATGAGATGGGGGTTCCTGGGATTTTCAGCCATCTTGAGGCGCTGGCCCCATCAATGGTCTGACCGGTAAACATGGTAACCACCAATAAAACGATCATCAGACCGAGTAAAATACTGCTGAGCTTTCCGATGTATTCATATTTTACGGTTCCTACCAATCTCATGATTCCTAATCCTAAGACTACAAAGAACATATGTTTGATAACGTGACCGGTAGTGGTCCCGTTATTAACGATGTATTCCAGATTTGAACTAGCAGAGTATACCGGGAAAATAGAGAAAATGGAGATCACAAGAATGACCATCCAAAGTACTTTATCGCCCTTTAGAAATTCAAATCTGCTTTCTGTGTTCTGTTCGTCCATATTTAATGCTATTGGCTTTTGGCTAATGGCCATTGGCTTTTAATACCTGCTCTTTAAATTGGTTTCCTCTGTCTTCATAGCTTTTGAATAAATCAAAGCTTGCACAGCATGGTGATAGTAGGACGGTATCGCCTTTTTTCGCCAGTGATTTTGATATTTCCACTGCTTTTTCCATGCTTGAAGTATCATAAATAAATTCTTTTTTATCTTTAAAGAAATCTATAATCTTCTTATTGTCAATTCCTAAGCAAACAATTGCTTTTACTTTTTTCTTAACTAAATCCTCAATTTCGGTATAGTCATTTCCTTTATCTAATCCCCCTACAATCCATACGGTTGGGGTTTTCATACTTTCCAAAGCGTAATATGTGGCATTGACGTTGGTGGCTTTACTGTCATTGATGTATTTAACGCCATCAATTTCAGAAACAAACTCCAGTCTGTGTTCTACTGCCTGGAATGTCATTAATGAGTTTCTTATGCTTTCATTGTTGATTTCCAATATTTTACCAGCTATTGATGCTGCTAAGCTGTTGGCAACATTATGGTTTCCCATCAGCGATAATTCTTCAATTTTCATTGAGAAATCATCCTTTACTTTTACGACGATGCTGTCATCATTGATAAAACCCCCTTCAGATAATTTTTCCTTTGTTGAGAAAGGAATCATTTTGGCTTTTATTTCAAGCTTTTCAAGAAGGTTTTTGCTCATTTCATCATCCTTGTTATAGATGAAGAAATTGTCATTTTCCTGATTTTCAGCAATTCTGAATTTTGCTAATGCATATTCTTCATAATTGTAGTTATACTGATCCAGGTGATCCTGGGATAAGTTGAGCAATAAAGAAATATAAGGTCTGAAGTTCTGGATATCATCCAACTGGAAAGAGCTTACTTCCAGTACATAATATTCATAATTTTCATCGGCTACCTGTTTTGCAAAACTGTACCCGATATTTCCTCCCAACCCTACGTTTAATCCGTCATTTTTCAGGATATAGTAGATCAGAGAGGTTGTTGTTGTTTTTCCGTTGCTTCCGGTAATAGCAATGATTTTTGCATCTGTAAATTCAGAAGCAAATTCAATTTCAGAAGAAAGTCTTATTCCTTTCTCATGAATTTTATAGATAATCTCAGCCTTTTTAGGAATTCCCGGGCTTTTTACGATCCAGTCTGCATTGAGAATTCTTTCTTCATCGTGCGTTCCTTCTTCAAATTCAATTTCATTTTCGGTAAGAAACTGCTTGTAATTATCTTTAATGACTCCTTTGTCTGAAAGAAATACTTCCAAACCTTTCTTTTTAGCCAAATATGCAGCTCCGCATCCGCTTTCTCCTCCTCCTAAAACAACTATTTTCATATTCTTTTTTTGTAAGATGTAAAATGTAAAAATGTATTAACGTAATCTGGTTTTTTAAGATTAATACTTTCTACGCTTAACAATATTTATCTCATTTTTAAGGTGATCAGACACACAATAGCCAGTATTACACCGATGATGATCATTCTGTTCACGATTTTACTTTCGTGGAAGCCATCTTTCTGATAGTGGTGGTGTAACGGTGACATTTTGAATAGTCTATTGTTTTGGGCATATTCCAGCCCGTATTTTTTCTTTCTGTACTTGAAAACGACTACCTGAAGCATAACAGACAGGTTTTCAATTAAGAAGATTCCGCATAACACAGGAATCAGTAATTCTTTTCTTAAAATAATAGCTAAAACGGCAATAACTCCGCCCAGCATTAAGCTTCCGGTATCTCCCATAAAGACCTGTGCAGGATAAGTATTGTACCAGAAAAATCCGATAACCGCTCCTACCATAGCGACGGCAAAAATGGTGGTTTCCCCCATATTCGGGAGGAACATGATATTGAGATAGTCTGCAAAGATGATGTTCCCGGAAAGGTAGGCAAAGAGTGCCAGCGTGAGGAGTATGACGACACTTGTTCCTGCTGCGAGGCCATCTATTCCATCGGTGATGTTGGCTCCGTTTGAAACGGCTGTTACAATGAAAATAACGATAGGTATAAAGACAACCCATGCCCATTCGTGGGCATCTTTATCATTCATCCAAAACAAAATTCCGCTGTAATCGAACTCGTTGTTTTTTGCAAAAGGCACAGTGGAAACAGTAATCTTTTCAGTAGGCATAAAGTTTTGCTCTACATTGTTTCTGTTGACCACCTTTGCATCAGCGTATTTTCTTTTAACGGTAATGTCAGGGTGAAAATACATGGTAACTCCCACAATTAATCCTAATCCAACCTGGCCCACGATTTTGAATTTACCACTCAGCCCATCTTTATTTTTCTTGATCTTCTTTAAATAATCATCCAGGAAACCAATGGCTCCCATCCAGAACATTGAAACCAATAACAGAACAATATAAACATTGGTAATTCTCGTAAACAGTAATACGGGAATAATGGTTGCCAAAATGATGATAAGACCTCCCATTGTAGGAGTTCCCTCTTTTTGTTTCTGGCCATCTAATCCAAGGTCACGTACCAGTTCTCCCATCTGTTTTGTTCTCAGGTAGTTGATAACCCTTTTTCCATAAACAAGAGCAATGATAAGAGACAAAAGTACAGCCATTCCGGCACGGAAGGAGATGTATTTCAACATTCCTAATCCCGGAACATGGATTCCATGGTTGGTTAAATATTCGTATAGATAGTATAGCATGTTTCTTTTTTATTTAAATAAATTCAATCTTCAATTTATTTACTCATTAATTTCCAAAGCTCATTAATTACTTCTTTGTCATCAAAATGATGTTTTACACCATTTATCTCCTGATAATTTTCGTGGCCTTTTCCGGCAACTAGAATAATATCTTTAGGTTCTGCAAACTTTATAGCCATTTTTATAGCTTCCCTTCTGTCGGGAATTGAAGTGTATTTGCTGAAGTTTTGAGATTCAACGCCTGCTTCAATTTCTTTTATAATCTGCCCTGGCTCTTCAGTCCTCGGATTGTCTGAGGTGATGATAGCCAGTGTTGATTTTTTAGTGGCAATATTTCCCATTTCAGGTCTTTTGGAGTGATCTCTATCACCACCACAGCCAAAAACAGTGATTAATCTTTCATTTTTTGTTCTGATATCGTTAATGCTGTCCAGAATATTTTCCAATGCATCCGGGGTGTGTGCATAATCTACGATAAAGAAAATCCCTCCATCTGATTTGAATGTTTCAAATCTTCCGGAAACTCTTTTTAATGTACTGATCGCCTGAAGGATCTCATCCTGATTAAAACCAAGTTCTTCTGCAATTCCAAAGACAAGCAGTAGATTGTAAACATTGAATTTTCCGGTCAGCGTAGTCCAGAATTCCTTTCCGTTAAAGTTCAGCAGCATTCCGTTGAAATCAACTTCTAAGAGTTTTCCATGATAGTCTGCCATTGTTTTCAAAGCATAAGACTTCTTTTGTGCCTTTGTGTTCTGAAGCATAACAGGGCCGTTCTTATCATCTATATTAGTGATGGCAATAGCGGTATCTTCTAATTGATCAAAGAATCTTTTTTTCGTTTTTAAATATTCTTCGAACGTTTTATGGTAATCTAAATGATCATGGGTAAGATTAGTAAAGCCTGCCACTTTGAAGTGTAATCCTTCAATTCTGTTTTGAGCGATTCCGTGAGAGCTTACCTCCATAAAGGCAAATTCACATCCTTTTTCAACAGCATCGGCTAAAATTTTATTAATCGTAATCACATCCGGAGTCGTGTGGGTTGCCGGAATGATTTCTTCTCCAATTCTGATCTCAACAGTTGACAGTAAAGCAGCATCGTAACCCAGGTTTTTGAAAACATCAAAAAGAAGGGTGGAAACAGAGGTTTTCCCATTGGTTCCTGTAACACCTATCAGTTTCAGTTTCTGAGATGGGTTTCCATAGAAATTAGAAGCCAAATGACCTAAAGCTTTGGATGCGTCTTTTACTTGTATGTAAGTGACATTTTCTGCCAATACTTCAGGAAACTCTTCGCAGACGATTGTAGTTGCTCCTTTTTCAATGGCGGATGCAATGAATGAGTGACCATCCACTACGGTTCCCCTTATTGCTATATAAAGAGCGTTTTCTGTAATCTTTCTGCTGTCAAATACCAATTCTTTCACCTCACGGTTGTTGTCACCGTGGATTTCTATTACTGGAATTCTGTTTACTAATTCTGTTACTGTCATTTTTTATCAATAGGACTTTTCCTATCTTTTATTAAATCGTCCCTAGGAGACTCTGTTTCTATTTAATTTTGCAGAGACAAATAAATTCTCTGGTTCTTACTGATGGTTGTGCCTTCTAATGGGAATTGTTCTTTTATTCTTCCCACACCTTTATAATCGACACGGTATCCTAAATTCTCCAATTGCGGGATTATATTTTTACCAATTAATCCCACTACATTGGGCATTTGCTTATCATTTACGGCTACTTTTACATTAGGTTCCACCATTTTATTAAGGTTCACCTTTTTGTCCACCAGCATTTCTTTTTCAATATTTTGAGGGGTCTTCAGGAATGTTTTTCCTGCAATTTCCTTAAATACTGGTGCCGCTACGGGTCCCCCGTAAAATCCTATTGAGGTGTTGGGCTCACTTACCATTACATAACATGTATATTTGGGTGCGTCTGCAGGATAGAATCCCGCGAATGAGGCCCTGTATTTCATAGGTCCCGGAAGCCAATATTCAAATCTTGCGGTTCCTGTTTTTCCGGCCATTTTAAGGTTCGGGGTGAAGATACTTCTTCCCGTTCCTTTTTCTACCGCTTTGGTTAACGCATTGGTCATCATTTTAATGGCTTTTTCTGAAGCCATTTTATTGACCATTACTTCGGGTTTTGCATTATACATTACCTTTCCATCTTTCATAATTTTGTCGATGAATAAAGGCTTAAGCATTTTACCGCCATTGGCAACCCCGTTATAAAAAGTGGTTAGCTGCAGCAGATTGATGTTTGAAGAGTATCCGTAAGAAATAGAAGCCAGTGTTGCGGCATTCCATCTTTTATTTTGTGGAGTTACGATCTTCGGTTTTGTGATTCCCGGAAGTTCAATGTCCATTTTGTCGAATAATTTCCAACGTTTTAAATGATCAAGGAAAATCTGCGGTTTTTCAGCATAGTATTTTGTAATCAGTTTTGAGGTTCCCACGTTACTGGATTTGGCTAAAACATCACTGATGTCATAAGTTCCACCACCATGTCCGTCTGAAATTCTTTGTTTTGCATAAGTCCAGACTCCGTTTCCTACGTTTACCGTTGTATTTTCATCGATAAAACCGTCATCCATTGCAGCCAGAAGTGAAATGGTTTTAAAGGTAGAACCCGGTTCGATATTGTCTTTCAGAGCATAGTTGTAAGAGTCTTCATACTCTCCTGATTCTGTTCTTCTTAGGTTGACAAGGGCACGTACTTTTCCTGTTTCTACTTCCATGACGATTACGGTACCGTGTTTAGCCTCAAAATTAATCAGCTGTTTCTCCAGTGCAGAGTGTGCAATGTCCTGAATTCTAAGATCTAAAGTGGTGTAAACATCTTCTCCGTCCACAGGCTCCTGAACTTTCCAGAAGTCAATAGGTTTCCATTGAGAAGAATTAATTCTTTGCTCCAGTCTTTTTCCGTCCGTTCCGGTTAAGTATTTTGAGAAGGCTCCTTCAAGTCCGGATTTCAATTCTCCGTTATCCATACCAATCGTTCCTGAGCCGATTTCTGAGGTAGCAAGTTCTCTTTTGTAGTTCCTGTCAACGATAAAACCTCCTTTATTTTTACCTCTTTTGAATATCGGGAAATTTCTGATTCTGTCATACTGATCAAAATCAAGCCCCTTTACTAAGGTATAATATTGGTTTTTCTTTTTCTTCTGTTCGTCAAACTTCTGTCTGAATTCTCCTCTGGACTTTCCGAACATTTTGCTTAAAGAATCTGTGAGTGCCCCGATATTGTTGCTGTAGATGGTATCTTTCATCGTTTTGAAGTCAAGATAGATATCGTAGCGCATTACGGTTGTAGCGAGGATAGAGCCGTCGGAGGCAAATAGATTTCCGCGGGCCGCTTTTAAAGTAGCCTCACGGTAGTTTTTATTAATGTAATCGTCTTTAATTTCCTGAACATTAGTGTTTTGAAGGATTACAATCCTTGCCAAGAACATTACAAACACGCACAAAGCTACCACTGCGAAGAGGTAGCCCCATCTTAACGTTTTTTTACGTTTATTGTCGTATTCATTTTGCTTTTGCATCTGTACTGTCCAGTTTTATTAGCAATTTATGAGGATGATTTTCGAGGGTCATTAATGAGTCCCTTGCCACTTCTTTCCCCAGTTCTGATTCCATTTTTACTTTGATTAGCTTACTCTGGGCGTAAGCGTTTCTCGATTTGTATTCTTCTGTTTCTTCTTTTAAAGCATTGACAATCCTAATTTTCTTGTTGACGAGATGGTTACTGTAAATCATGGCCATCATCAGCACAAACAACAATAAGAAATACCGGTAATGTATTTTTATTTCATCACGGTTGAGGAAGTTTCCTTTTATAATATCTATAAAGGTGAGCTTCTTCTGAGGGCGATTTGTTGTTCTTTTTGCCAAATTATGTATGTCAATTTGCTTCGCAGTGAATCCACTTTGTTTGTTAATGGTTGATTGTTTATTTTATGAAAACTGACCATTAACCATTCACGCTGTATTTTTATACTTTTATTCCTGTTCTCATTTTTGCACTTCTTGCTCTTGAGTTTTCTTCAATCTCCTTGTCATCGGGGATAATCGCTTTACTCTTGATCAATTCAAATGCCTTTTTATAATTTCCGTAGATATCTCTTGTCGGTTCTCCTTCAAACATTCCGTTTTTCAGGAATCTTTTTACCAGACGGTCTTCTAAAGAATGGTAAGAAATAACGACTAATCTTCCTTCCGGTTTTAAAACATTGTAAGCCTGAACAAGCATTTCTTTTAAAACTTCCAGTTCCTGGTTGACTTCAATTCTTATCGCCTGAAAAAGCTGTGCATAGAATTTATTGACCTTATGAGGAGGAATATAGCTGAAAAGCTTTTTCAGATCCTCTGTGGTTTCTATGGTTTTTGTTTTTCTGTGATGAACGATTTCTCTTGCCAGTTTTCTGGCTTCTCTTAATTCTCCGTAATGGTAAAAAAGATCGGCAAGTTCTGCTTCTTCATATTCATTGATCACTCTTTTGGCATCCAGATTCTGCATAACATTCATCCTCATGTCCAAAGGAGCATTACTTCTGGTAGAAAAACCTCTGTCTGCTTCATCAAACTGATGTGATGAAACACCTAAGTCTGCCAAAACACCATCTACCTGAGGAGCTCCATACATTAATAAAGAGTTTTCCAGAAATCTGAAATTCTGATTAACTAATGTAAATCTTGGGTCATCAATTGTATTTTTAAGTGCATCCAGATCCTGATCAAAACTAAACAGTTTTCCTTTTTCAGAAAGTCTGCTTAGGATTTCCCTTGAGTGGCCACCTCCTCCAAAGGTGCAGTCTACATAGATTCCGCCAGGATTCGTCACCAAATCATCTACACTCTGCTTCAACAAAACGGGGTTATGATACATGCTTAATTGTGTTTTATTAAAATATACTAATAACCATCACAGTTATTCTTCATCGAAAGAGCCCATTACATCTTCAGCAAGGCTTGCAAAATCAGTTTCGTTGGTGGCAATTACCTTTTCATAAGCCTCTTTATCCCAAATTTCAAAAAGTTCTCCGGCACTGGTGATCACAATATCTTTCTGAAGATTTGCGAAATGTGTCAGGTCTTTTGAAATCTGTAATCTCCCGGCATTATCCAACTCTACTGTTTTTACGCCTGCTGTAAACATTCGTATGAAATCAGCATTCTTTTTTATGAATCTGTTCAGTTTATTAATTTTGCCCATCAGCTTATCCCATGCATTCATAGGGTAGACTTCCAGACAAGGTTGGAACACAGATCTTTTGACTACAAACGCCTTGTCGTCGAAGTTTTCCATCTGTTTGATTAAAGATGAAGGAACTTTTAGGCGGCCTTTGTCGTCAATTTTACACTCATATGTTCCAATGAAACTTTTCATTTGGGACAAATTTATATAATAATTTCCAAAATTTCCCACTTTTTCCCACTTTTTGACTCAATGTTAATAAGTTTTATTAAAGATTGAATTTCGATTGTATAAATACTTGATCTGTAACAGGTTGCTAAATGTGCTATTCAGGCCATAGTAAAGAGGTTTAGAAAAAAAAAGTTAAAAAGGGGAATATTATATTATTTTTATCTTAAATTAGGATAATCAAAATATTTTTGAGGTTTAATTTGTATTTTTGCAGGGCTTCATTAAAGCGTTTTATGATATTTAGTACAAAAAAAGAAAAGAAATATTCCTATGTAGAGGCGGGAGAAGGACATCCATTGGTGCTGTTGCACGGGTTAATGGGTGGTTTGAGTAATTTCGATAAAATGGTAGATTTTTTTTCGGACAGAGGATTTAAGGTATACGTACCTCAATTGCCTATCTACGATCTACCGGTACTCAATACGAATCTTACCACCATAGCAAAATATATTATCAAGTTTATAGAAAGTCATATTTCGGGACCAGTTACTATTGTAGGAAACTCAATGGGAGGTCACGTAGGGCTTATCTTAACATTGGCAAGACCGGATCTGGTAAAAAACCTTGTTCTGACAGGAAGTTCAGGATTGTATGAAAGGACATTCGGGGATAGTTTTCCCAGAAAGAATGACCGATCTTATATCAGAAAGAAGACGGAAGAAGTTTTTTATGATCCTAAAATTGCCACTGAAGACCTTGTAGACGAGGTATTTGGGGTAGTCAATGACAGAATGAAAGGAATAAAGACCGTTATGCTGGCCAGAAGTGCCATCAAGCATAATATGTTGAATGATCTTCCCAAGATATTGACGCCAACCTGTCTGATCTGGGGAAAACAGGATAATGTAACCCCTCCGGAAGTGGCCCAGGATATGCACAAGTTTATCCCCAATTCAGATTTGTTTTGGATAGATCAGTGCGGGCACGCTGCGATGATGGAAAAACCAGATGAATTCAATGAAATTCTCTATAGCTGGGTAAAAGATAAAGTTTAAATACATAAATGACCATTAGGAGCTTTTCTTAATGGTTTATTTTTCTAAAATATATTCAAAATGATTATTAAGACAGCAGATTTTGTAAAGAGTAGTGGAAAATGGCAGGAATGCCCTGAACCGAATATTCCGGAATATGCTTTTATCGGAAGATCTAATGTAGGAAAATCCTCATTGATCAATGCCATGATGAATCATAAAGATTTGGCTAAAACTTCACAGACTCCGGGAAAAACCCAGCTGATCAATCATTTTCTTGTGAATGAAAACTGGTATCTTACGGATTTACCAGGGTATGGATATGCCAAAGTTTCAAAAGTTCAGCGAAAAGATTTTGAAAAGCTGATTACCAATTATATTTTAAACAGAAGAAATCTTGTTAATCTTTTTGTATTGGTAGACTCCAGACACAGTCCTCAAAAGATTGATTTGGAATTTATTCAATGGTGCGGAGAAAGCGGAGTTCCTTTTTCAATTGTTTTCACAAAGGTTGATAAGCTGAAACCCAATGTGGCTGTTCAGAATGTAGAAAACTATAAAAATGAGCTGCATAAAACATGGGAAGATTTACCGGAAATTTATGTGACTTCTGCCGAAAAGAAATCAGGCTGTGATGAAATTCTGAATTTCATCCAAACAACAAATGAATTTTTAATTAATAACCACGTAAGTTTCGATGAGTAATATAGTCTGGAAAATTAAAACTTTTGAAGAGTTTACGGTTCCTGAGTTGTATTCAGTATTAAAGGCCCGTATAGATGTTTTTGTAATTGAACAGAACTGCCCTTATCCTGATCTGGATAACTATGATCAGAAAGCAGTGCATATCTGGGCCGAAGAAGAAGGGCAGGTTCTTGCATACTGTCGTGTTTTTGATAAAGGAATCAAGTACGATGAGACTTCGTTTGGAAGGGTTTTAACAACAGAACAGGCCAGAGGAAAGAGCCTTGGGAAACTGCTGATAAAATATGCTGTGGAAACCATAGAAAACCGTTTTCATACCTCTGAAATCAAAATCTCAGCACAGGATTACCTGTTAAGATTTTATGCTGAATTCGGGTTTGTGGATACAGGCAAGAAATATCTTGAAGATGATATTCCACATACGGAAATGATTAGAAAATAAAAAAAGGTATCTCAGAAATGAGATACCTTTTTAGTTATGTTGAATGGTTTTTAGTTTTTTATTAGGTATTTTAATTACAACCTGAGCAGTAAGATCTGTCTACATATTGTTTACTGCTGCCGGAATAATAATAACAGCCTCCTCTTGATCCTACATACAGCTGGTTTCCGTTGTATGTACATCCTCTGCTTTGCGAGTAAGATCGGGTGTATCTAGAGCCTGTAGATTTGCTTTTTCTGCTGCTTTTTGTTTTGCTCTTCTTGGGCTTTTTAGTGGAAAATTCTTTAGCTGAAGAGATTGCACCTGTAGTAGCAGAAAAAGAAGCCGGTAATAATAAGCCTAATCCTAAAAGGCCAGTAAAAAGTAGTTTTTTCATAAGCTTAGTTTTGAATTATAGAATGGTTTTCATGGATATTTGTTTTTAAGACTTTAGTAATTTTCTAATGTTTTATGAAGCTCTTCCCTGAAATTATAGATTTCATCAAGATTATTCAGTAGAGCTTTTTCACCTGCATCTTTACCATTGTGAAAGGTCTCAATATATTTATTAGAGGTGTTGAAATGTAATCTGCAAATCGGTTTTCTATTGTTATCATCCAGCAAAATTCCGAAATAGGATAAGGTATCTCTATACGCAATTCGGGAAGAAGATATCTTTTCTCTTAGAATGGCTTTTACGATTTGAAACCCCTCAAGCTCTTCTTCTGTCGTGACAATTTTAGAGTCATTATTTTCATCAATAGATTGAGGAACACTTACATTTTCATCCTGTTTTTCAATTTGCTCATTAATGCTTAATGCAGATTTCAGTCTAAAGCTTATGGATTCATTAATGGAAGTCGATAAGGCTTTTTTTGCATATTCTTTGAAAGAAATCATTCTGTTGGCCGTCAGGGTTTTTTCGAAAAAACGGTTGACCAGAAGACGCACCATTTCATCAGAAGGATTTTCAATTTCTTTTTCAAATTCTTTTCTGATGGCTTTAATATATTTTAATGCCTCTGCAGAATCCAGAATGCTTTCCAGATTATAGTCTTTCTTGGTAAAGCTTTCCAGGATTTTAATGGAGCTGTCTTTTAAATCCTCAATGTTTATCGTGAAAAATGGTTTTTCATCCATCACATTAGGTTTTTCAAGGTCGGTATAGAAATTATAGATAATGCCGTTGGTAAGAACTCCAAATCTTGTTTTGGAAACATGATAATACCTGTGGAGCTGAGAATTATGGGCGTCTGCACTTTCTTTCCAATGCTTACATTCAATAATGAAAATGGGTTCGTCATTATTTTTGATTACATAATCTACCTTTTCTCCTTTCTTTGTTCCGATATCACAGATATATTCCGGAACTACTTCTGTGGGATTAAAAATATCATAGCCCAAAATCTGTATAAAAGGCATTACAAAAGCATTTTTTGTAGCTTCTTCCGTACTGATCTGATCTTTTAGTCCTGTTACTTTCTGATGGAGTTGTTCCAGTTTTATTTTAAGATCCATTGTTTTATTTTTTAGATAGTTTCGTCAATAATTTCAGCTTCAGGAGCATTATTTTTTACAGAAGCAATCCCATTTTCCATTGCCAGTTTTGAACTGTAAAATTGGCTCTTGCCGATAATTTCTCCATTCCGGGCTTTAAGAACGAAGTAATCTTTAGTATTTACAGCTATTCGCCTGTCATACCTGGAATCTTCCTGAGAGTTAATTTTAACAGACTCTATTCCTTTATGACATGATGCTTTCTGGACATATCCTTCACTGGTTAAAATAATTTCTCCGTTTCCGGCTTTCAGATTGAATTGATATTCATTATTTTTTCTTTTCGAGATGATAAACGTTCCCATAATTATATTCTGTTTAATACTCCAAAAATATAACCCTTTAGTTTCCAATCCTTACGGGAATCCGTAAAACAAAAAACCTCTCAAAATTGAAAGGTTTTTATTAAAAGGGACTTAATTGATATGGTTATTAAATAATTCCTATGTCCTTACAAAAAGCCACAAGGTGCTCATTGCTGGTGACTTCAAGATCTTCTTTCAGACCATTTAATTTCTTCTCTACACTGCTTAAACTGTAAGGTTTTATGTCATTTTCCTGTAGATAATTGGGAATGTTCTTCTGCAGGACTCCTTTTGAAAGTAAGGTGACCAGAGTAATGTCATATGCAGAAAATTCATAGCTGTTGAGCTTTTTTATATCCTGTTTCAGATCAAGAGATAAATAGTTCTCATTAATGTAGACGGAAGCAATCGACTTTTTGAGTTCTTTAGAGTCATTTCTGGCTTTCCGGACATATCCGTTGACTTTACACTCATTGAAGAGAGAGTCAATTACCCCGGATTTGTGCTCTGCAGAGAATACAATTACCTTTAGGGAGGGCTGTATTTCTTTAATTTTCAGGATCAGTTCTTTTCCGTCTTTAATTTTCTGGAGGTGATGATCTTCTTCATAATAAAGATCGGTAATTAATAAATCGTAAGGGTTGTTTTCACGGATTGCCTTTTGAATTTTAGCTAAGGCATCATCACAGTAATATACATAGTCAACATTCGGGATGTTGAGCTCTTCTAATGTTTTTTGTACAGAGAGGTTAATACTTTCGTGGTCTTCGGCAATTAAAATTTTTTTGAACATTCTTTTTAGATTTTTTAAGAAACAGGAAACGAAATACTAATTTTCAATCCTTTTTCGGTTTTAGTGTCAAAAATAATTTCTCCATGAATGGTTTCAATACGGGAATCCGTATTTGTAAGTCCATTTTTACGGACTAAGCCTTCGGATATTCCTATTCCATTGTCTGTATACTGAATTTGGATTTTGTTGTTAATTCGCTCAAATTTAAAAACCACTCTGCTAGCCCTACTGTGTTTTTTCATATTGACAAGCAATTCACGAATGATTTGGTAGACTTCATTTCTTGACGAGTCCTTCAACCCGTTCCAAATACTTTTGTCATTTCCGACAAGATATGTTTCTACCTCATTATTTTTAAATGAACCCACAAGAGCTGATATTTTTTGATCAAATTCCAGGGCTTCATGGATGTCTGTTTTGTCATAAGAAATATCCCTGGATTTTTCATACACGAATTCCAGTTCGTCCAGTGCTTCCTCTTTGTCAAAAACTTCCTGGTTTTCAATTTTTGTCATCACCTGATAGATCCCATTGGCTACCACATCATGAACTTTTTTAGACATTTTTAGCTGTGTATTTTTTACCTCAAGTTCTTTCTCCTGCTGAAGTCTTTTTTTCCTTCTTCTGTACCAAAATAGCCCCCCAATTAAAGCTAGAGATAATGTTATCAAAATAACATATTGTTTTAATATTTGATTTTCTTTTTGGGAATTTTCCGCTTGTGACTTTAAGAAGGCTGCTTTATTTTTTTCTGTTTCATATCTAATTAAAGCAAATTGATTTTTTGCCTTTCCTCTTGCAATAATAAGACTGTCATTGAGGGATTTAAAGCTTTTAAAATATATCAGGAAATTTTTTGAATCTAAATTAATAAGCTTCTGTAGTGCTTGCATTCGGTCTTCAGGATTATTAACTTTGCTTGCAGTTTCAAGCATTTCTTGTGCAAAAAACAGTGCTTTTTGTTGGTTTTGCCCTTTAAAGTAATCGGATAAAGTAGAGTAGCTAGAATTTAATCCCTCAATATCATTGCTGTTTTTTCTAATTTCCAAAGCTTTATAATATTCAGGTAAAGGATTATAGCTTTTATTCTCTAAAAAATTAGCTTTTGCTAAATTATTTAATGCTTTAGAATGAATTTTATTATCTGTTGCTAAAATAGAGTGTTTTAAGTATTCTTTTGCATCTTTTGCATTTCTCTTCGCTAATAGTGAAACTGCTATGTTGTTATAATACATCAGCAGATTATTACCTTCACCATATTTAATTGCTTCTTTATAAAAATGAATTGCATCATCATAATTATACATAAATGAAGAAGCAATTCCCATATTGTTATAGTTTGAGGCTAAATCCCTTCTTACAATCTTATCTTTAGTATTTCTAAGAAATCCGTTGGCTTCTAAAGAAGTTTCTATACTTCCGTAAAAATCTCCTTTTCCTGTTTCTATAATGGCCATGTTGACAAGTGATTGACCAGCTCTTAATGAATCATTTGTTTTGATATATTCATCTTTAGCAAGCATATAATAATAAAATGCTGAATCTGATACTTTTGCATCTCTAAATGCTCTTGCTTTTATATGATAATTATTTTCTTCATTATCTTGTACAACCGCTATTTCTTTTTTTGAACATGAAATTAGATTGATTAATATTGATAATGCTAAAAATTTTTTCATGGCTTTGTTTTGTTTGCAAAATAGCAAAAAGAGCAGATCTATGCAATCTGCTCATGATAATTAAATAAGTATAATGTATTAAGGGTGAGAATATGGAGGAGGAGTTTGTCCTGTATCTCCTGTTGTAGCACCACCATTTCCATTTCCGTTTCCTCCGCCGTCAGTAATTGGGTCTTCTGTTATTGACATTAGTACTGTTCCGCCGTTATCACTAGTTACTGTATTTGCATTATTATTTGGGAATGCTAAACCGAATAGCATTAATATAATCTGGATCATTTCCGTAAAATTTTTGAAGTTGAAATTGTTTTCTTCCTCCTGAGATGTATTTATCTCAGGCTGTACACGTTTAAAATTTCGAAGCGCTTCTTAATTTTTTGGGAAGTGAACCTTCAAAAACGGAGGAGAAACATCTGCTTCCCAACCCGGAGTTTTCCTCCGTTTTATCTGGTGATTTTGAAATCAGTTTTGTAAATTTGTTTTTGTAATGTTTTGTTTATCACTGATTTTCTGAAGCAAAGATGCGACAAGAAGAGGAGCAGGTGTTAGACAAAACACAGACATCGATAGACAGGAAATGGAAAGGAAGGGGTTACGGAAATCCGTAATGTGGGACGAGAGGAAATCACCTATTTTGTAAAGACTGATAAAAACTATATATGTCCAAAATAAAACTACTAATTCATGAGGTATTCAAGCAGGGAGAGGAGGATTCGGGGAAGGAAACGAAAAGTGGAATAGCTCTTTTTTTAAGCGTACACCTGGAGGAAACCCTGTATTTTACGATTACAGATAAATCTCTTGTAAGGTATTATGATGCCTATGTGACAGAAATTAAGGATAAGATAAACATAGAACCCTTTAAGCTTGATAAGCTAAGTCAATACCTTGGATATAAGGATTTTGTAGACTTCTCCCGGACTTTCACGAAAGAAGATGAAAAGGCTAATAAAACGATGATCAAGATTAAGGTGGATGAAGATGAAGAGTCCATATCAGAACAAATTTCTAAGTTGGTCATTAACATTACCAATGAACAGCATTTTAAAGTGCCTGAGTATATCAAACAGAATGGGTTGGGGATTATGGAGATTGCTTTACTGCTATGCCTGGTTACGGGAAATGTTGTTTTTTCCAATAATAAGACCGTAGGGCTTTCATTTATAAGCCCTGTAAAACCGGGTATTGAGAAAAAGTATATGTATTGGGATGGGGAAAGGTATATGGGTACAGACAGCAGCTATATCAGGCCAGGGCTTGATATCGTGGCGATGAATGAACATAAATTCCAGTACTTTAAAAAAATCACCAGAAAGGATACGCTAACGGAATTTAATGCGCTAGGGAAAACCTGGTATTCCAAATACAATAATGAAGTTGAGTTTTTTACTGAGGATGGTATAGATCCTGATAACGGGAGAGAGTTGAGAAAATCTACACCATTCATCATCTATAAATATGCAGGTGAGCATAAAGATTCTATAGAAGTACAGGAATAGTTTTTACAGGCGTTTTATTTTATCAAAAAAAAAGCGAAGATTTCTCTCCGCTCTGTTTTATTTACTCGATATTCAGCATTCCCAATTCGCCGAAATGCTTTTTAAATTTCTGTATTTTAGGACCTACTACAGCACTGCAGTAAGGCTGATTAGGGTTGACATTGTAATATCCCTGGTGGTATTGTTCTGCCGGCCAGAATTTTTCGAAAGGAGCCAATTCAGTCACATAGGTTCCTGACCATCTTCCTGATTCTTCAGAGGTCTTTAATGCTTTTTCAGCACTCTGTTTTTCAGCATCATCCTTATAGAAGATTACCGAACGGTATTGCGTTCCGATGTCATTTCCCTGACGGTTCAGTTGGGTAGGGTCGTGAAGGAAAAAGAATACATCCATCAGTTGTTCATAAGAAATAATAGCAGGATCGTAAGTGATCTGTACTACTTCGGCATGATCAGTTGTTCCGGTACATACTTCTTCATAAGTCGGGTTTTCCTTGTGTCCACCGGAGTATCCTGAAATAGCAGATTCAACACCCTTCAGCATATTGAAGCAGCTTTCTACACACCAGAAACATCCGCCACCAAAGATGATCTGTTCTAAATTATTTTTATCCATTGTTAGGGTAATTATATCATTTACATATTCTTTTCTTTACCCATGAAGGGCGTTAAAAAGGCAAATCAAAATTATGAAAAAGTTTTTCATTTAAGCATCTTAAACTCAAATTACAATGATAGATATGGCAAATGATTTTAAACCCCAATTGATCCCAACGAGTATCATAAAAAATAAACCTCAATCATCTGTAGGAATCAGCGTCATCTATATTTTCTGAAAAAGAAAAAGCACCCTAAAAAGGATGCTTGATATTATTTAAAATAGCTTTTCAGTTATTTTTCCCAAACCAAAGCACTTGCCCCCAAGATGGCTGCATCTGCTTCGTCCAGCTCACTGAATACTAATTTCACTTTATTTCTAAAGATTGGAAGAAGGTTTCTTTCCATATGCAGTTTTGCAGGCTTTAAGATAAAGTCTCCTGCCTTGATGACCCCTCCGAATAAAAGGATTGCCTGTGGTGAAGAAAACATTACAAAATTAGCTAATGCTTCACCCAGTTTTTGTCCTGTATATCTGAAAACTTCAATAGCAATCGGGTCTTCTTTTAATGCACATTCATACACTGTTTTAGAATTGATTTCCTCTTCAGGATATTGGTTCAGCATAGACTCTGCGAATTCTGCTCTCATCTTTTTTGCTGTGATTGTAATCCCTGTTGCAGAGGCATAAGCTTCCAGACTTCCTTCAGAACCTGTACTCCAGTGTTTTCTTCCTCCCGGTTTTACAATGGTATGGCCCAATTCTCCGGCAAAGCCATCATGTCCATAGATTAGACTTCCATTGGCAATGATTCCGCTTCCTACTCCTGTTCCCAGAGTGATCATGATAAAGTCTTTCATTCCCCTTGCTGCTCCGAAAAGCATTTCCCCTAAAGCTGCTGCATTTGCATCATTGGTCACAGTACAAGGCAAATTAAACTTAGCCGTCATCAGTTCTGCAAAAGGAATGACACCTTTCCAGGGCAGGTTAGGAGCCAGTTCTATAGTTCCTTTGTAATAGTTTGCATTGGGTGCACCTACTCCGATTCCGTCGAAATTTTTTTCAGTACCATGTTTTTCCATTAAAGGATAAACGTGTTCATATAAAGCATCGATAAAATCTTCCACTCTGTCATAGGCATCGGTTCTAAGGTTTCCTTTGTCCAGAACTTCTCCACGATGATTGACTATTCCAAATTTGGTATTGGTTCCGCCAATATCAACTCCCAGAGCAACTTGTTTTGATAAATCTATTAATGACATTCTATTATTAAATTCTAGGGGCTAAAATTATAAAAAAGATTGTATTAATGGATTAAGAACTGCATTTTATTTAAAATTTTAGGCTGTTTTTAACGGTTTTTTCTTTTTCCGTCCCCACCAGATCATAAATCCTGTTACCGGAAGTGATGCACAGATAAGACTGACAATAAAGGCAATAATCTTGGTAGGAAGCCCTAAAATGGATCCCACGTGGATATCATAATTGGATCCCACTACCTTTTCACCGAAATTTTTGTCTTTCTGATCATGGGTATGAAGCAATTCTCCTGAGTTTTCATCGAAGATCAGGCTGCTGCTTTTGTGATAAGAATAGCTGAGATGTTTTACATAGACTTCAAAGTTAGGATGCTCGTGGTCATCCATATGCTCGTGGCCAAGATCGATCGCAAATCCATAAGAATCCGGATATTTCTGTTTCACTGTATTGATGATTTTATCCAGAGTTCCTTCCGTTCTGAGCTCAATGGGAGCCTTTGTCTTGATGTGTGAAAAATCCGGGTATTTGGTTTCTCCCCCGGAGAATAGTACATAGATCATAGCCTGAACCACAAAGAAGGCATAAAACAATCCGGTTATAGAGAAAATTAAAGCAAAGATGGAAGCATAAAATCCTAAGACATTATGAAGGTCGTAGTTCTTTCTTTTCCAGCTCTTGATATTCTTCCACTTGAATGCAAAACGTTGTTTTCTTGCTGCTTTGTTTTTTGGCCACCACAGAATAATCCCGCTGATCAGCATAATGATGAAAATGATTACCGGTATTCCTACTACATAAGTTCCCCAGTCCTGTTTTAAAAGGTAGCTCCAGTGAATCATTTTTACAATATTGAAAAAGCCGTTTTTCTCGTCATACACCCTCAGCACTTTTCCAGTGTAGGGATTGACATAGGCTGCTTTATAGACAGGAAATTCATCAAAATAATTCCAGGCGTCCGTATTGTGTTCATACCAGTAGAAGACATACGACAGTTTTTTGTCGATAGGAATATTGACCCAGTGGACAGGATATTTTTCTTTTACCTGCTCTGCAACGGATTTTTCCATTATTCTAATGGGAAGAACCTGCTTCTGCTCAATATTTTGTTCCTGATGGTAAATGACATCTTTACGGGTAAAGTTTTCTACTTCATCTTTAAAGACATACAGTGCCCCGGTAATGGAGATAATAAAAATCAGAAATCCTATTCCCAGCCCGAACCACAGGTGCAGTTTTGCAGACCATTTTTTAAAGAATCCCGGTTTTTTTTTATGATGATGCTTTTTATTCATATCGTAATTGAAAACTAACGCAAAGATAAGTTTTAGTTTTATTTAGTTTAATTAAAATTTATATTCAATCATGAAAGTTCCCCTTGCTCCCAGAGAGTTGGTGAAATCACTGTCTCTGGCAGCCCACCAGGCAATTGACGGCTGGTAAACTCTGTTGAGAATATTTTCAACCCCTAAAGATACTTTCCAGTTGTTGTTTACCTCGTAGCTTGCTTTTAAGTTAAAAACAGTGTAGTCCGGAACATATCCTTCCCCATAAGCATATAACCCTGTTTTTGCATTAGGATCAAATCTGTTCTGTCTGAATGAATGAAGCATATCTACCCCGACAGATAATGTCTGGATAGGCTTTACCTGAGCATAAGCCAGTACTTTAGGTGCTGAAATTCTGCTGTTGTTGATTTTTGCAGAATAATCTCCATTGTCGTCCGGAGAGGTAATACCTTCCATCCAGCTATAGCTTCCTCCGAACTGAAGCCATTTGACAGGTGTAAAATGCAGAAATCCTTCCACTCCATAAATCACTTCAGGAGCTCTTTTTATGGTTAAAGCTCTGTCTGCACTCTGTACAAAGGTTGCTCCCAGTTTTGATGTACTTACGTAGGAAGTCAGCTCATAGTTAAGCCAGCTGGAAAGCTGTCCTGTTGCTCCCAGTTCGTAATTGTTAACAATGATGGGTTTTGTTTCAAGGTTTTGAATCGTCTCAGAAGTTGAGGTTCTTAGAATTCTTCCCAGCTCATTGATAGAGTAGGCCTGTGAAAAGCTTCCGAAAAGATTGATATAAGGTTCAATATTATAGCGGAGACCAATATTTCCCACTAAGGCATTATAGCTTAGTTTTCCTCCGTTTACAGGAATACTTTTGGTAAATGTTCCATCATTTTTAATAACAGAAAGGGTGTTGAAATCATCTACATTGACCTTGATGTTTTCATAGCGAAGCCCTCCTTTAATGGTTAGCTTTTTAAGCAGATCAATTTTTACCAACAGGAAAGGCGCAATATTGGTCATACTCATATTGGGAGTCCAGAAGCGTCCGTCTTCCAGTTTTTGTACCGTTTGATCATTTAAAATATCAGCTCCATAGATAATTTCTCCCTGAGAATTTTGAGTGTTCCAAAGCTGTGTATCAAAATTAAATCTGGCTCCTGCTTTTTTGGAAATAACATTGGATTGCCCTCCATTAAAAAACGTATCGCTATATCCGTAAACTGTTTTAAAATCCTGGTAATAAAGATTAATATTTAAGGCTGTTCCGGCAAATAAGTTTTTGTTATCATAACTTAGTCTGATATTGTGGTTCTTTGGTGTCCCCTGAGGTGTTGTTTCCAGGCTTTTCCCTTCTCCTTGTCCAATAGTAGGTTCAATTCCGTAAACACCTGTCTTTAATCCTAAATTAAGATTTGATCTTGATGAGTAGCCAATATAGGATGCTTCAATTCTCTGATTGTCATTGATATCATAACCTAGCTTCAGCATTCCGTTATAGTTGTCCATTTTTGCGGTACTGTAAGTCGGGCTTAGCATGACACCGTCTCCATCTTTCATATAACCCGTTCTTTCATAGGCCAGTGATAAGGTATAGTCAAATTTTCTGACCTTTCCGGTTAAAAGCTGGCTGGCTCTTACGCCTAACGTTCCTCCATAAGACTGCTCTGTAATACCAATCTGAGAAATCCCGGAAATCTTCTTATCCGTTTTACTTCTTTTCGTAATATAGTTGATTATACCACCGTCTGCACCGTTCCCATAAATGGAGGATGCCCCTTTTATCACTTCAATTCTTTCGATAGCTGAAGGATCAATTACTCTTAAATCCCTTGCTCCGTTCCGAAGTGGGGTAGACTGTGGAATCCCGTCGATTAATACCAATACCTGACGCCCTCTTAAGGTCTGACCTGTGTTGGAAGTCTGACCGGAATTCGTTCCTAAACTTGGAACGGTATACTGAAGGATACTTGTGATATCTGAATTGACGGTCAGCTGAGACTGTATCTGCTTTTCTGCAACAACAGTGATGGAGCTGGGAACTTCTTTAATGTTCTCCTTCTTCCTTGAAGCGGTCATTACGACCTCATCCACATTCTTGGTCTGTAAACTATCTTTAACCTGGGCAAAAACGGTTGTCGTTCCTAAGCAGGCAGCTGATAAAAGCACTTTTTTCATTATATTTTTTTTCCTTTTTTCTTTCTTTTTCCCCACCAGACCAGAAATCCGGTTACAGGAAGTGATGTACAGATGAGACCCGCGATAAACCAGATGATTTTTCCAATGATCCCGAAATAAGATCCGGTATGGATATCATAATTGGCGTTAGAATATTTCTCGGCGGTATTGAGTTTGTGATGAGGTTTGTTGGCTAGTAGTTTTCCTGAATATTTGTCAAATGTCAGGATATTTCTTTCACTGTATCTTCCGTCAAGTCCGTATACGGTTACCGGAAGGTTTTTCAGTTCTTTTCCTTTTTTATTTTTTCCGTTTAGATTTATCCTGAAGCTGGATGATTTTGCATATAATTTTTCTGTCTGAGCCGCAGCCAGATCAAAAATAGCTTCATTCTTCGCCATCAGAGAGTCCGGAGATTTTCTTTCTTTTTCCTTTGGAAGTTCCCAGGAACCGGATAATGCAAACGTAAACGTGTTTTTTACATAAGGATATGCAAAATAAAGTCCTGTAACACTTAATAAAAGTGCGATAAATGATGCATAGAATCCCAGGATATTATGGAGGTCATAGTTTTTACGTTTCCAATTTTTTACATTTTCCCAATTGAACCAAAAACGCCCTTTTCTGGCATTTTTATTTTTTGGCCACCATAAAATGATTCCGGTGATCAGCATAATAACAAAAAGAACAGTTGGGATTCCTACGGTGTACGGCCCCCATTCTGAATTCAGCAAAAGTCCCCAGTGGATATACTTCAAGATACTGAATACATCATATTTTTCATTGTAGACGGCAAGGATTTCTCCGGTATACTGATTTACATAGACTTGCTTGTTGATGAGTACCTGCTGAAAATAGTTCCATCCTTTCTTACTTTTTTCATAGTATTCAAACTGATAGGACTTGGTTTTATCCAAAGGAATTTCTACAGCACTGATAGGATACTTTTCATTAAGCTCTAGCGATACTTTTTCACGAAGCAGAGTAATAGGCAATGGCTTTTCCCCGATATCCTCTTTTTTGAGATCAATGGCTTCCTTGCGTAAGCTATTGTGTATTTCGTCCTTAAAAACATATAAAGTCCCCGAAAGAGAGACTATGAATACAATGATACCAACGGACAAACCAAACCACAAATGCAGTTTTGCGGACCATTTTTTTGAAGAAGCTTTCTTTTTATTGTGATGCTTTTTTCTCATAGCAAAAAGTTAACCCCGTGAGGGGCTAACCTTTGATTTTTTTAAAATTTATATCCTATTGATAGTCTCCAGTTACGTGGAGCATTGTAGATCCAAGCATATTCGCCGGCATCGCCTCTGTATCCACTGTAAAGTTTTTTGTTAAGGACATTATTCAATATTAGATTGACATCGAATTTTTTGGCAACATACGAAACCCCGAAGTTGGTATCAAAATAATCCGGAAGGCTTTGGTCTTTTGTTGCACCTACCCCAAACCAGGATTGTCTTCCTCCCTGATACTGATAACCAGCTGAAATTCCGAATCCTTTCATAAGGCCATTTTCAAACCTGTAGCTTACCCAAGTATTTTGTACATTTTTCGCATTTCCCGGAGACTGAATTCCAATTCTTGTAGGATCTGTGTCTTTGATGGTTTTTGCATCAGTATAAGCATAGTTGATAACAATGTTCAGCCCTTTGATGATTTCTCCTTTGATATCTGTTTCAAAACCTCTTGCTCTTTGTTCACCTGTAGCAACCTGGAAAGGATTTCCTCCATTTTGTTCTTTAGGTCCTGCAACAAGAATATTTTGTCTTCTGATTTCGTAAACGGCAAAAGTAGAGTTCCATTTTCCACCGAACCAGTCTTTCTTCAATCCGAATTCAATATTTTGTCCTCTGAAAGGATCTGTGATCTGAGTATTATTAATTCCTACTGCAGATTGTGGAACAAAAGTTTTATCATAGATTCCATACGCAGAGAAATCGCTTAGGATAGAATAGCTAATTCCGACTCTCGGTGTGAATTCTCCTGCTTGATTTCTTGGAACAATATTTTCCGGAGAATAATATGGATATCCGGCATAAGTGGTACCACTTGTATATCTTCCTGCTAATGTTATTCTTAGCTTATTGTTAAACATTTCAATTTGATCCTGAGCATAATATGAAGTATATTTTACGCCTTCATCATCATAAAAAGGAGCAGATGGGTTTAATGTGTAAAAGTCAGAAGAAGGAAGTTTTGAAGGATCTACACCATACTGAACATTATAAATATCAATCGGGAATGGTCCACCTGCAAAAGATGAAAAGTCTGCCTTGTATTTTCTGTCACCATAATCAAACCCTGCAATGATTTTATGAACAATATTCCCAGTATTAAGAGTTCCTCTTACATAGGTCTGGAAAATGTGATTTTTTCCTTTAGCTTGCCAGTTGCTTAATGTTCTGTTTAATACATTTTTATTATTCGGATCAAAAGTTCCCCACCATGAACCTCCGTCGTATGTAAGATCCATGTAAGCATATTGTGTACTCCAAACCCAGTCTTTGAAAAGCTTTTGATCTAAACTTAAGAATAAACTCTGATCTTTTACTTCAGTCTTCTTGAAGTTAGGATCATTAAAATTAGTGTGTACATTCAGTGAAGCATATCCGTCATTAGACATCAGATAAGCTCCCGGCTGATTGAATTTTAAATACTGATAATTGTACTGTGCAGTAAATGTAGTGGTCTTTGTTGGTCTGAAAGTAATAGACGGAGCAACAATAATTTTGCTTGTTTTATCATTTTCAACCCACGAATTGTTAGAACTTCCCATTAAATTGATACGGTAATCTAAAACACCGTCTTTTACAAGAACTCCATCCAGATCTGCTTCACCTCTGAAAAGGTTATAACTTCCGGTAGTGAAACGTACACTGTTGGCAAATTTCCCGGTTGGTTTTTTGGTTACCACATTATAAAATCCGGCAGGATCTCCCATAGAACCCATAAATCCGGCAGGTCCTTTTACAAACTCTATCCTGTCAATAATAGAGGCATCAGGGTTAATAGGTCCCCATGTAGAAGAAACGTTCATTCCGTTCATGAAAGTGGAAATACCTGCTCCTCTCATAAAAACATTAGAATACACATTATCCCAGTGTTCTACTTTTCTTGCACCACTCACATTACGAACAATGCCCTCAGACATATTCAATGTAAGCTGATCGGCAAGAACCTGTGAGCTTATCGATTGTACATTCTGTGGAAGCTCAAGGATCGGAGTCTGGATTCTCAATGAACCAGAAACCTCGTTGAGTTTGTATTTCTGATAATATCTTCCGTTAACAACTACTTCTTCAATATCGTTGGATTTGATGGTGTCTTTTTTTTCCTGAGCAAAACTTAACAGCGATGCTAATAATGCCGCTCCTATTGTTATTCTTTTCATTGTTTATAAGGGGAATAAATTATTCTAACAGTTTAAAATTTATAAGTGAAGCTTCCTAATACATTCGCTAGAGCCTGAGCATTGGCTGTAGTATATCCGCTCCAGTAATGTTCGTTGGTAAAGTTGTCTACTTTCACACCGATTCTGAATTTTTTTGTATCATAAAATGCGTTAGCATTCAATACCAGGTATTTTGGAAGGATGAAAGTTCCCATTGAAGTTGAGTTGACAATTTTGTTATCACTCGCATAATTTCCTCCAACCCCGAATCCAAGTCCTTTTAATTTTCCGTCAAGGAACTGGTAACTTGCATTGAAATTGACTAACCATGGAGATGAGGCTGTAGCAGGTCTTCTTCCGATTACTGTAGCATCAGCTTCTGTATATTTCATATCGTTGTAGCTTACTCCAGCGATGACAGAGAATCCTTTGATCAGATAAGCATTGGCTTCCAATTCTACTCCCTGACTTCTCAATAAACCTGCCTGGTTTTGGACAGCCTGCCCAGTTCCCGTCATTTCACCGGTATTGAGAAGAGTATTTTTTACCTGAATATTATAGTAGCTTAAAGTTGTAGTAATTCTTCCTTTGATAAGATTCGTTTTGATACCACCTTCAAACTGATTGGCTCTTTCGGGTGTTGAAAGTGCTACATTTCCTGTTGTATCTGAAGTATAATATCCATTGACTGCAAAGCTGTTCTGATAGTTTCCGAATACGGATAATTTCTCAGGAAGTATTTGATAAACAATACCAAATTTTGGTGACCAAGCTCCCTGGCTATATGAATCTGTAAGTTTTTGTCCTGTCTGACCTCCTTTGAAGTCAACACTTTCATATCTTAAGGATGTAAGGATGTTTAACCCTGTAATAGGGGTAATGACATTAGAAATGTAACCACTATATGTATCTTTTTTTCCACGGCTGATATAAGTGTTGTTTTTCTCAAAATCAGGCTGGCTTCTCAAATTGTCATACATTGCTCCCAATGTCTGCCCATTCATAGTAGAATAGTCTGTACCTGTGAAAGGAACCCAATCAAAATTGGTAAACATAAAGTATTGGTTGTCGTTTAATCTCATATAATCAAAACCGGCTACTGTTCTGTTTCTTACGCTTCCAATATTAAAATCAAAATTGAAATTCTGCTGAACCTGGAAATAAGTTCTTTTACTGTCTTTTGTTGACTGGTCAGCTCTTACAACTCCCAATTCTGTATCAGTTGGAATTCCTGTTACCATTCCTTTCGGAGCAAAATAGAAATAAGGGTTGAATCCATCCGAATAAGAATAAGAAGTACTTACATTAGTAGATGATTTAATATGTTCGTTGATTTTATAATTAACCTGTCCAAAAAAGTTTCTGGCTTTAGCTGTCGTTTTAAGACCTTCACCAGTATAGGTTTGCTTATAATTATATCCGAGTTTTTCAAGCTGGTCCATATTATCTGCTCCCAGCTGGGCACTTGGAACATAAAAGAAGAATGCTGTTTCCGGATATGCATTGGTTTCAAACATTTCCAGCTCCGCATTGATTTCTAAATTATCTGTGGGACGGTAGGTAAGAGAAGGAGTAAATGCATAAAATGAGTTTTTTGCATTGGTTCTCTGGAAAGTTCCCTGGTTAGTGTAAGCTGTATTGAGTCTGAATAATAGTTTTTTGTCTTGGGTAATCGGAGCATTGACGTCTGCTTGTACTCTATAGTAGTTATAACTTCCTCCTGCTAAAGAAACTGCACCTGCAAAAGTCTCAAAAGGTTTTTTAGTAACCCTGTTTACAACTCCTCCGTAAGAGGTTACATTACTTCCAAATAATGTGGCAGAAGGACCTTTCAATACTTCAATTCTCTCAACATTGATAGCATCCATTGACGTGGTAATAGGAGCTACCATCCCATTTCTGATAGAGTTTCCGGCCACAAAACCTCTTAGGTTAAGGAAGATTCCTCCATCACCTGCTCTGTTGGTAGCACTCCACATTTTTTGTGCTCCTGCAACGTTTCTGAAAGCATCATCTACAGTAAACAAAAGCTGATTTTCTAAGACCCCTTTATCAATTGAAGAATATACCTGTGGATCTTCAATAGCTTTTAAAGGCATTTTGTTTGAATATTCACTATCTTTTTTCACATACGTGTTGATGATAACTTCATCAATGCTTTTGGTGGCAGCAGAGTCCTTTTTCTGAGAAAAAGCCAGCATTGAGCCTAGCATAGAAGCACAGATCAGTACATTTTTCATGAAAGTCAAATTTTTTGCAAATATATTATTTTTAACTGTTCTAAATAAATTAAATGATTGATATTTGTCATAAAATTATGATATCCACATAAAAAAAATCCGCTCCAGGCAATGCTGATGCGGATTTTTTATAATATTATGAATTATTTCTTACGCAGGAATTTCTCCTTTGTATAAGAACGAAATAATTTCTTTGTTTAATTTGTCGATCATCTCACTGAATAAGTGGAAAGACTCCTGCTTATAAATAACAAGCGGATCTTTCTGCTCGTAAACAGCTCCTTGTGAAGATCTTCTTAAGTCGTCCATCTCACGAAGGTGAAGTTTCCAGTTTTCATCAATAAGAGACAGGGTGATGTTCTTCTCGAAATCAGTAACCAGACTCTCACACTGAGTATCATAAGCTTCTTTAAGATCAGCTACAATAGTCATTGTTTTATGACCGTCTGTGAAAGGAACCTGAATCATTTTAAACATTGAACCTTGATTTTGATATACATTCTCAATAATAGGGAATGATTTTTCTTTCAATAGGTTCAGTTTCATCTGATAATCTTCCTGAGCAGCTTTGAATAAGATATTCGTTAAATCCTGAATGTTTTTGTTACCAAATTCGCTTTCAGAAACAGGAGATTCCATGGTGAAAGTTTTGATAATTTCATATTCAAAATCTTTATAACTTCCGTTTGCTTTTCCTTTCGTAACGATAGAATTGGCAACATCGAAAATCATATTGGTGATGTCATATTTCAAGTGATCTCCGAATAGAGCATTCTTTCTTCTCTTATAGATTACGTCACGCTGCTTGTTCATTACGTCATCATATTCTAGAAGTCTCTTTCTTGTTCCGAAGTTATTCTCTTCTACTTTTTTCTGAGCTCTTTCGATAGATTTACTGATCATAGAATGCTGAATTACTTCACCATCTTTATGACCCATTCTGTCCATCATTTTAGCAATTCTTTCTGATCCGAATAAACGCATCAAGTTATCTTCAAGAGATACATAGAACTGAGAGCTTCCAGGATCTCCCTGACGTCCCGCTCTACCTCTTAACTGTCTGTCAACACGTCTTGAATCGTGTCTTTCAGTACCGATAATTGCTAAACCTCCGGCTTCTTTTACTTCTTTAGAAAGCTTGATATCCGTACCACGACCTGCCATGTTGGTTGCAATAGTTACAACGCCCGGCTGTCCTGCTCCTGCAACGATCTCTGCTTCTTTTTTGTGAAGTTTCGCGTTCAGTACCTGGTGTGGAATTTTTCTTAGCTGAAGTGCTTTTGAAAGTAACTGAGAAATTTCAACAGAAGTTGTACCTACCAGTACTGGTCTTCTTGCTGCCGTTAATTTTTCAATTTCTTCAATGACAGCATTATATTTTTCTCTGTTAGTTTTGAAAACTAAATCCTGTTTGTCATTTCTTAAGATAGGACGGTTGGTAGGAATTACCACAACGTCTAATTTGTAGATTTCCCAAAGCTCTCCCGCCTCTGTTTCTGCAGTACCTGTCATTCCCGTAAGTTTGTTGTACATACGGAAATAGTTTTGAAGTGTAATGGTTGCAAAAGTTTGAGTTGCTGCCTCAATTTTCACATTTTCCTTTGCTTCAATGGCCTGGTGAAGACCGTCTGAATAACGACGTCCTTCCATGATACGCCCTGTCTGCTCATCAACGATTTTTACCTCACCATCAATCACCACATATTCATCATCTTTCTCAAATAATGTATAGGCTTTCAATAGCTGGCTCATCGTGTGTACACGTTCTGATTTCTCAGCAAAGTCAGAGAAAAGTCTTTCTTTTGCTTCAAACTCTTCTTCTTTAGATAAGTTTTTAGCTTCTACTTCAGCAATTTCAGTCCCGATGTCAGGAAGTACGAAGAAGTTGGCATCAGAGTTCCCCTGAGACATGTATTCAACACCTTTGTCTGTAAGGTCAACCTGATTGTTCTTCTCTTCAATAACGAAGTAGAGATCTTTATCTACGATCGGCATGTCACGGTTGTTATCCTGCATATACTGTGCTTCTACTTTTTGAAGCAATGCTCTGTTCCCGCTTTCCGATAAGAATTTGATTAATTGTCTGTTTTTAGGAAGACCTCTGTAAGCCTGAAGCAATTTGAATCCTCCTTCTTTGGTGTTTCCTGCTGCAATTAATTTTTTTGCTTCATTAAAAATAGCAGAAACCGTTTTCTTTTGAACTTCAACAATCCTGTCAATAGATGGCTTCAAAACATCAAATTCCTGTCTGTCTCCTTGTGGAACAGGTCCGGAAATAATCAATGGTGTTCTTGCATCATCTACCAATACAGAGTCTACCTCATCCACGATAGCAAAGTTAAGTTCTCTTTGTACCAATTCTGAAGGTGAAGCCACCATATTATCTCTCAGATAATCGAAACCGAATTCATTATTGGTTCCATAGGTAATATCTGAGTTGTATGCTTTTCTTCTTCCGTCTGAGTTCGGCTGGTGGTTGTCTATACAGTCGATAGACATTCCATGGAACTGATAAAGAGGACCCATCCAAGCGGAGTCTCTTTTCGCAAGATAGTCATTCACAGTTACCACGTGAACCCCTCTTTCAGGAAGTGAATTTAAATAGATAGGTAATGTTCCTACCAAAGTTTTACCCTCACCGGTCGCCATTTCGGCAATCTTACCTCCGTGAAGAATGATTCCTCCGATAAACTGAACATCATAGTGGACCATATCCCAAACTACTGGAGTTCCGGCAGCATCCCATGAGTTTTTCCAAACAGCTGTGTCTCCCTGAATTTCTACGAAATCTTTCCCCATGGCAGCTAATTCTCTATCCCAGTCATTGGCTGTTACACGGATTTCTCCATTCTGAGCCCATCTTCTTGCCGTTTCTTTTACCAATGCAAAAGCTTCCGGAAGGATCTGAGCAAGAACTTTCTCTTCAATTTCGTATGATTCTTTCTTTAAAGACTCAATTTTTGAGAAAAGAGCTTCTTTCTCGTCAACATTTGTTGAGTTCTTTATCTGCTCTTTTATCTGTTCTATTTGAGCTGTAATTTTACTGGTTGCAGATTTTATATTCTCTTTAAACTCAGCAGTTTTTTGTCTCAACCCGTCATCCGTTAATTGTTGGATATTAGGTTCTACAGCTTTGATTTTTGTTACAACTTTTTTTACTTCTTTTAGGTCCTGCGCTTTTTTGTCTCCCAAAAACCCTTTAAGAACTTTGTTTAAAAAACTCATAAATTTTTTGCTTTATGCTTAATACAAGATGCCTTAAGCGTTTTAAATGACACGCTTATCGTGTTACTATATAAAAAGGGCAAAAAAGCTCTAAGCACACAGCCTAAAGCTTATCGCTTTATTAATATTCGTCCTCGTTCCAAAGGAAATCTTCATCCGTAGGATAGTCACTCCAGACTTCCTCGATAGATTCATAAATTTCTCCTTCGTCCTCAATGGCCTGAAGGTTTTCTACTACTTCCATAGGTGCACCAGTTCTGATTGCATAGTCAATAAGCTCTGCTTTTGTCATTGGCCAAGGTGCGTCACTTAGATAGGAGGCTAATTCTAATGTCCAGTACATAATTTTCTAATTTTTTGCAAAAGTATAAAAATAGGTTATATAATAAGCTTTTTTATACTTGATTTTCAATTCTTTTTATAATTTTTTTTGATGATTGCCTGTCATAAACCGTCTTACAGTGATGTCAGCAATTTACTAATGTCGTTTTCTCAAAAACCATTCCACAAATTTTTTTATGCCATTTTGGAAGTCTGTGCTTGGCTGATAATCTATTAAAGCCCTTGCTTTGGTAATATCTGCATTTGTTTTTGTGACATCTCCCGGCTGCATTGGCAGATTTTTTTTCATGGCAGTCATTCCCAATGCTTCTTCTATGGTGGCCACCATCTCAGATAAAGTGACTACCTGGTTTTCTCCCAGGTTAATAATCTCATAGATATCAGAGTGGTTTTCCAGATAAAGAACAGACTTTGTAATCCCGTCAATAATATCGTCAATATATGTATAATCTCTCGCTGTATTTCCGTCCCCATAAAAAGGAATTTCCTGACCCTCTACAATAAGTTTTGTAAACTTGTGTATGGCAAGGTCCGGTCTCTGTCTTGGTCCGTAAACGGTAAAAAACCTAAGCTGGATCATATCAATCTGATAAAGGTCATGGTAAACATGGCCTAAAATTTCTCCACATTTCTTTGTGGCGGCGTAAGGTGATATAGGATTGTCTACATTATCTGTTTCTGCAAACGGAATTTTATCATTATTGCCGTAAACACTTGAAGAGGATGCACAAATAAATTTTTTGATATTGAAATCTTTACATAGCTCCCAAAGATTCATACTTCCTCTGACATTGACTTCCTCATACTCCAGAGGCCTTTCAATGGAAGGGCGAACGCCGGCAAGTGCTGCCAGATGGATCACCATGTCTATTTGATGATTTTTAAAGATATTTTCGAGTCCTTTTTTGTCTCTAATGTCCTGATGGTAAAGGGAATATTTGTCAGAATGAGAGAGGCTGATTAAACGTTGAATATCTGTCTCTTTGTCAGAGAACTCAAAATCAGAAATTATACCTATAGACTCTAAAGTATTTTTGATTTTTACATGATAACTGTAGAAATCATCAAAATTGTCAATGTTTATGACAGAATGTCCATTTCTTAATAATCGTTCAATTAAATGAGAACCGATAAACCCGCTTCCTCCTGTTACAAGATAAATCATCTGTGGTTTTTTATAGCGCAAAAATATAAATTTTACTTTTTGAAAAATATAATCATTAAATTTACTTAAAAAAGTAATATAAACTATAAAATATAATATGCAGTTTCAAGGGCAAATTTTAAAAATGACAAGCTATGATGCAAAACCAATCCAATACTATCTCAATCTTTCAGGGGATCTGATCCATATGAATGAGTTGTTTGGAAAGGAATTAAGCATCAAACATATCGGATTCCAATGTGTGAACTGTGGGAAGGATAAAGCGATTTATAGAATGGGATTCTGCAAAAATTGTTTTTTTGAAAGTCCTTATGCAAGTGATACCATTATCCGGCCTGAACTTTCTACGGCACATTTGGGAGTTGCGGAACGCGATCTGGAAGTTGAAAAAGAAATTCAGCTTCAGCCGCATACCGTATATCTTGCCTATACCGGAGATGTAAAAGTAGGGGTGACAAGAAATACACAGATTCCGACAAGATGGATTGACCAGGGAGCTACTTTTGCTTTACCTATTGCAAGAACAGAAAACCGTTATGAAGCGGGAATGATAGAGGTTGCCTTAAAAGATCATCTGGCGGACAAAACCAACTGGCGAAAAATGCTTCAGGATGATTTTGAAGATGAGATAGATCTTGCTGATTTCAGAGAGAAAATTAAAGAATATTTCCCTGAAGATTTTCAAAAATTCTATAGTGAAGGCGAAAATCTCTGGAGATTTGATTATCCTTTTGAAAAACCGGAGAAAGTGACTTCGTTTACCTTGGATAAAAAGCCGGAATTTACCGGAAAACTTACCGGTATAAAAGGGCAGTACCTGGGATTTGAAGGAGGTAACTTTATAAATATAAGGGGACACGAAGGGTATGTAATTGAACTGGGAATATAAACCACTAAAAAACCTTATCGGTTCTGCCGGTAAGGTTTTTAATATCAATTTTGTCTTTCCCCTTACTCTATAGATAAGTGTGGTCTTATTCTGAACAATAGGACTCTTAAAAAGAGAGAAGATATATCAATAAATCTTATCTTTAAGCTAAACTAAAATCACAATATGAAAAGATGGATTAAAAAGTTATTAATTAGTCTTGGAATTTTGGCAGGAATTCTTCTTGCTGCGAATTTCGGATTGAACTTATGGCTTAAGACCCAGCTTCCGGATTATATTAAAAAGAATACAGAGTATAAAGTATCTTATAAAACACTTGATGTAGATCTTAGTACAGGAAATATTTTAGCTACCGCTATTTCTGTAAATAGTAAAAATCCACAAAATACTAATGTTATAGGGCTACAGGGAACTATTGATACTTTAAAAATAAGTCGTTTTGGCATTTACGATGCCATTTTCAATAAAAAGATAAGCTCCACAGATTTACTGTTGGCAAAACCCAATCTGAATGTGGTCCTTGCAAAGCCTGTTGAACAAAAGACAGGTAAAAAAAGAAATCCGTTTTTATTTGAAAATATCAGAATCAATGACGGGACTATAGCGATTTTCAAACCTACCAAACAAAAATTCTTGTCTGTACAGCATCTGAATCTGTTTGTAGAAAACCTACAGATGACAGAAGAGTCTGTAGAGCGAAAACTGCCTGTGGTTTTTGACCGTTATAGTATTAAAGGGCAGAAATTCTTTCTTCGGCCAGGCGAAGTATATGCCATTACCATTGATTCTATTAATACCACAGACGGTCAGATGTCAATAAAAGACTTTAAACTGATTCCGCTTTTGTCTTTTGATCAGTTCAAAAAGTTTTACCCCGGGAAAACAAACCTGTTTGAATTTACCATTCCCAGGATGGATTTTAAAGATATAGCTTTAAATAAAAATAAGGTTTCTCTAGCCACTGCTGATTTCCAAAATCCTGTTCTTACAGTGTATAATGCAGGTGTAAAAGCTAAGAAAACGGAGAAGAAATCAAATTTTGAAGTTGATTTAGAAAATATAAAACTTACTAATGCAGTGGTTAAGGTGAATAAGCCGGATGGAAATAATCTTCTGTCTGCCGGAAATCTTAATTTGAAAATCAATCAGCTGAAATTCAGTAAAGAAACGTCAGAAAAGGTTATCCCTCTAGGATATAAGGATTTTACATTTTCAGGAAAAGATATTGTGTATTCTGATCATCAGAACATTAAGATAGAAAGTGTGGCCTTAAAGCCAACAAGTGGAGAAATCAGAAATGTTACTTTAACCCCGGCAGTTTCTGCGAGTGAACGGACAATAATGGATGGAACAATCCGGCATATTGCATTTAATATTAACAAACTTGAGTTTATTGACAGAAAACTGGCGCTGGACCTGAAAGATGCTCTGGTAGAAAATGTAAATGGAACGATCAGGGGAGGGCATAATCCTGTAAAGCCTAAAAGTCCCCATCCAGGAATTATTCATTCGGTCATTCTAAGGAAAGTTTCCTTGAAAAATTCCAATATTATTTATGATAAAGGAAAACAGCCACTAGCTTTTAATGATTTGAACGCAACGGTGAATGGTATTGAAATCGCTCCTAAACCCAATAATCAGGGACTTTCTTTGAATGTTAAAGACTATTTTCTGACAACGCGCAATTTGGCATATAAAACGCAGTTCTACCATATCAGTCTCGGGCTTTTGAAATTAAATAAGAATAAAATCCAGGTTAATAATTTTGCGATGAAACCTCTCATTTCGAGAGCCCAGTTTATCAAAATGATTCCTGTAGAAAGAGATCTTTATGATTTAAAAGCAGGACAGGTAGATGCTGAAGGCAGTTGGGATCTTTTCTCTCATCAGAAATTTATCAATGCATCCCACGTGACCATTCAGTCTGCTGATGCCAATATTTTCAGGAGTAAAATTCCAAAAGATGATCCTAAGGTAAAAGCTTTATATTCAAAGATGCTGCGGAGTATTAAAATTCCGATGAATATTGCCAATCTGGATCTGAAGAACTCCGCTTTGGTATATGAGGAAGATACTCCCGAAAGTATGGGCCCCGGGAAACTGATATTCAGTCATTTTAATATGAATGTGAAAAACCTGAACTCTGCCAAAGCAAAAGGAAAACCTACCAAAGTCGATATTAAAATCAACTGCTCATTTATGAATCTGGCACCGCTTTCTGTAAACTGGAACTTTGATGTTGCAGATCAAAATGATGCTTTTACAATATCAGGTAGGACGGCCAATCTTCCTGCAAGTGGGATCAATCCGTTTATAAGGCCTTATCTTCATGTGACAGCCACGGCTGGAGTCATCCAGGAAATGCTCTTTAGCTTTAAGGGAAACCCTGCCGGATTACACGGTACATTCAATCTAAAGCATAAAGATCTGAAGATTGCTGTTCTGAATAAAAATAATCATGAAAAGAAAGGCTTTCTGACTGCTGTAGCAAATGTTTTCTTAAAATCTGATTCAGGAAGCTTCCCTGAAGCGGTGACGGTAGAAAATGTAGAAAGGGATCCTACGAAGTCGTTTTTTAATCTCTTTTGGAAAGGGATTGAGTTGGGGTTGAAAAAAACACTGATAGGTAAAAATGTTGAAAAAACGGAAAAAACGGTCAAGAATGCCGTTTCTTCGGTGAAGGAAGTGAAGCAGTCTGTTAAAGAAATAAAAAAGAAAATCAAAGATTCCAAAGATAAACAGCCGGATCCTAAACCACAAAGTGAGAAAAAGAAAGGCTTCTTACATAACGTCTTTAAAAAGAAGGATAGTTCTGCAACGGAATAATTTTTTAAACCATTACGATATCACTATGATAAAAGCTGAATTCCCAAGGATGGAATAAAATTATTTTTAATCAAAATAGCGGTAATGGTTTAAAAAACAATATTTGGAGCGATAGGCTTTAGAAATTAAATTCGTCACTTTCCAGAACAGGAATATCTCTCAAAAACTTGTCAAATTCTTCTCCCGGATAATTGCTGTCTGCTCCATAAGAATCAATGATCATTCCCCGGTTTCCGCTACTGTCTTTTAGGACGTAAAGGACAGCGTTGTCATCAGGGTTACTGTCTCCCTCGAAACGGTATGTTTTTAAGATGGTTAATTCAGATGGCTGATAGATTTTATCAGAATTTTCAAACTTCATTTCACAATTTTCATTCATTCTGAATTCCCTCTGTATTCCCCTTTCAGAAAGTATTTTCATTACTTGGCTTAAGGTGGTCATTCTGTCGAAGTTTTCAGGATTTTCCATAATAATATTTTTATTAATTAGTGCAATAATTAAACCATTACATTTCTAAATATAAGAAAAATAGTGAATTATAATTTCCTTAAAAATAAAGTTTAATGTTAACAAAATTTATAATTCGAAAAATTCAAATAGGTACACTTTTTGCAATGGTAACAGCAATAAATCAAAGAAAATATGAAAAAAGAGGTTGGAGTTTTGCTGGCAGGAGGAGTTGGTCTTTTGGCAGTATTAAGCTTTATAAGCATTAAAAAAATATTAACGAAAAAAGATAAAAAATATAGTGATAGTTATTCAGATTATCACAGACACTTTGATGAAAAAAACCAGGAAGATGAAAATCATGGAGTAGAATTATTCGCGCTGAAGTAGTAAAATAATATATTTAATTATGTTTAAATCCAACGCTTTTGAAAGTGTTGGATTTTCTTTGTGGAAAACTTTAGTGTTAAAACTCATTATTTTATAAAAATTCCATTCTAATTTTACATCAGAATGCAAAACGAAAATTTCAAAAAAGGTCAGGGTGCGCAGCGAAACGTTATCAACCGTTTCGACAGGTATACCTATGAGCCTGAAGAGGAAGATTTCGAATCGGTAAAGACCTCTTTTACGGAGGTTTTCCCCAAAACTATTGTGAATCAGGTTAAAAGTGAGGATCTGCCTATGGAATATTCCATGAATCCTTATCAGGGTTGTGAGCATGGTTGTTCTTACTGTTTTGCAAGGCCTACTCATGAGTATTGGGGATACAGTGCGGGGATTGATTTTGAAAGAAAAATCATGGTAAAGAAGAATGCTCCGGAATTACTGGAAAAATTTTTCCAGAAACGGGGATACCAGGCTGCCCCGATTCTGCTGTCCGGAAATACAGACTGTTACCAGCCTGCTGAAAGGCAATTTGAAATTACCCGAAAACTATTGCAAATTTGTCTTGACTACAGACATCCTGTCAATATTCTGACAAAAAATGCATTGGTGTTGAGAGATCTGGATATTTTAGAGCCCATGGCAGAGCAGAACCTTGTATCTGTTTCATTAAGTATTCCCACAATCAATGAAGAGCTTAGACGAAAAATGGAACCCAGAACGAGCTCTGCCCCTAATAAATTGAAAGCAATAGAAGTTCTTTCAGAGCATAAAATCCCGGTACATGTAATGGTAGCTCCTATTATTCCCGGATTAAACAGTGATGAGCCCTTATCTATATTGAAATCAATTGCTGATGCGGGTGCATCGGGATTTGGATATACCCTGGTCCGCTTAAATGATACTGTGGAACCTGTTTTTGTCAACTGGATTGAGGCTCATTTTCCGGATAGAGCCCAAAAAGTTTTGAATTTGATCCGTTCTATGCGCGGGGGAAAGCTGGGAGATAAAAGATATTTTGAAAGACAGCGGGGCGAAGGAAATATTGCTGAGATGATTCATAATACCTTTAAAATTGGCAGGAAGAAGTTTTTTGAAGGAAAGGAGTTTCCCAAACTCTCTACGGCAAACTTTACAGGAAGCAGAGACCAGCAGTTGCGGTTGTTTGATTAATTTTAGTATCAAAAAAACCGCTCCCAGTAGGAACGGTTTTTATGGGGAAGAAGTTGTTATTAATAGATAACAGGTTGTTCACCGTCCGGACAGATAAATTCGGCCCTGCATAATTCCTTATACGTTATTCCGTCGCTGCATACATAAAAGCAGTCTCCGGGAAAAGGATAGCTTATTCCTCCGGAAATAGCTTTCAGTTTGTTTTTACTCAGTTTTTTTAGATTTTTCATATTATTTTTAGTTTGAAGTAACTAAAGATAGTCAAAATACTGATAATTCAGCAGTGCTGGAATTATTTTTCATCAAATCAGACTTAATAGATAAATTGTTAAAGCTTTAATTCATAGGCTCATATGGTTGGGTTAAGGAGGTGTGGGAAATAAAAAACCACTCTGGAAAGAGTGGTAGATCTTATAAATGTTTTTGAATTTCAATTTTACATTGAATTATCCGGACATTTGAAATCATCACTACATCCTGCACAGATAACGGTGCCGTTGCAGTAATACATACAAAATTCAGGCTCTGGAAGTTTGATTCCTGCTCCAGAAATGCTTTTCAATTGGTCTTTTCTTAGTTTTTTTAAATTTTTCATACTGTTTTAATTAAAAATTTGATAGTAATGTAAATTTATATAAAATATTTTTAACTAATATCGATGAGGTATATAAAAAAATAAAAAATAGTTGGAGGGCTTAAGCATTGAGAATTGCTTACAGGAAAAATAGGCAGTAGCGTAAAAAAAACAGTCAATAATTAATCTGCTGTTATACAAAAGATAACATTAAAAACAGATCAATTATTGACTATTATAGTATTATTTCTTAATCAAGCCCAGCTCGATCAGTCTTTCATGTAAAAATTCCCCCGCTGTTGTATCTTCATACAATTTTGGATTGTTTTCATCTACGCAGTTTTCAAGTGCATTTAAAGACATGGCACTGATTGGGTGCATAAAGAAAGGAATTGAATATCTTGAAGTACTCCATAATTCTCTTGGAGGATTTACTACTCTGTGAATAGTAGACTTCAATTTGTTGTTGGTATGTCTTGAAAGCATATCTCCAACATTGATCATCAGCTCATCTGGCTCTGCAATAGCATCAATCCATTCTCCGTTGTGGTTCTGAACCTGAAGACCTTTACCCTGAGCGCCCATTAAAAGCGTAATAAGGTTGATGTCTCCGTGTGCTGCTGCTCTTACTGCATCATCCGGTTCTTCAGTGATTGGTGGATAATGAATAGGTCTTAAAATAGAATTTCCTTCTGCAATTTTATCATCAAAATAAAATTCATCCAGACCAAGGTGAATCGCTAAAGCTCTTAGCACATACTGGCCTGTTTTTTCAAGCATTTGGAATGCTTCTTTACCTACTTCATTGAATTTTGGAAGTTCATCAACGATGACATTGTCAGGATACTCTGTTTTGTATTTTGAATCATCAGACAGGTATTGTCCGAAATGCCAAAATTCTTTTAAGTCTCCTCTTTTGAAACCTTTAGCAGTCTCTTTACCGAATCCTACATACCCTCTTTGGCCACCAATTCCTGGAATCTCATACTTGTGTTTCGTTTCCACTGGTTGTTCAAAAAAGTTTTTTACCTCTCCATACAATTCATCTACCAGGTTGTCATCAAGAAAGTGGCCTTTTAAGGCAACAAAACCAATTTCTTCATAAGCTTTTCCGATTTCATTTACAAATTTCTGTTTGCGTTCCGGGTTGCCCGAAAGGAAATCACGCAGGTCTACACTAGGTATTTTATCCATTTTTAGAAATTTACGAACAGCAAAATTACATTTTTTTTAAATTAAATGATTTTAAAATCATTTTTTATAAGTTAAATTTGCTGTATGAAAAAATATTCTTCTAAGAGAAGCATTCAGATACTTGCACATCTTCTTCAGCAGTATGGAATTTCAGACATTGTCATCTCACCGGGATCACGAAATGCTCCCTTAGCAATTCACTTTTCAGAAGTGGACGTTTTCAACTGTTTCAGTATTGTAGATGAAAGGAGTGCTGCATTTGTAGCAATGGGGATGGCTAAGAGTGAGAAAAAGCCGGTAGCAATTACCTGTACCAGCGGTTCTGCAGTAGTCAATTATTACCCGGCAGTTACAGAAGCTTTTTATCAGAATATTCCCCTTTTGGTGTTAACTGCTGACCGGCCAACGGATTTTATTGATATTTTCGATGGACAGACAATCAGGCAGAAAGATGTTTTTCACCAGCATTCTTACGGTGATTTCCAGCTTTTGGAAGACAGCAAGGAAAATGCAGAAGATATTAATTTCGATATTATTAAAAAAGCCATCGAGCTTTGTTTTGAAAAGCAAGGTCCGGTCCATATCAATATACCTTTAGAAGAGCCTTTATATGAGTTGGTTTCAGAACTTCCTGCTTTTCCATCTGTTGAAAAAACAATCAGACGTAAAGAATATGAAATTCCTTCCCATCTGATTGCCGGATGGCATACCTCTCAAAGGATCATGTTGCTGGTTGGTACCAGGGATTATAGTCCTGAATTGGAAAACCAATTGAATCAGCTGGTGAAAAACCATTCGGTAGTGGTTTTAAGTGAAGCCAATTCGAATTTGCATCATGAAAAATTCTTCAGACATATTGACCGCCTGATCTTTAACTTTACAGAAGAGGATTATAAGACTTATGCTCCGGATCTATTGATTACTGTGGGACAAAATGTAGTTTCTAAAAAAGTAAAACAGTTTTTGAGAAGTGCCCGTCCAAAGCAGCATTGGCATCTGGATGAAGTGTGGCAGCCCGACACCTATTTCTCACTGACAGAAAAAATTGAAGTTAAGCCTGAAGTTTTCTTTTCAAAACTGCTCAATTTCATTAATCTGGAACCAAGACCTTACTTCAACCTATGGGATGTGCTGAGAGATAAAAAAGATGCAAAACATCAGCAGTTTTTAAATACTGTTGGATTTTCTGATTTTTACTTTTTCAATAAAGCTTCACAGTCAATTCCTGAGAATTATAATATTCATTTCAGTAATTCTTCAGCCATCAGATATGCTCAGCTGTTTGATTTTGGTAAGAGGAAAATGTATTGCAACAGGGGAACCAGTGGCATTGATGGATCTACCTCTACAGCAATGGGTTTTGCAATCAAAAATGAGAATCCTACATTGTTGATTACCGGAGACTTAGGGTTCTTCTATGATATCAATGGTCTTTGGAATCAATATATTCCACCGTTTGTAAGAATTATGATCTTTAATAACGGGGAAGGAAATATCTTTAAAATTATTCCGGGTCCGGGAAATGCCAATCCCAATACTTTGGATGAATTTATCGCGACTAAGCACCGTAAAAATGCAGAATATTTAGCTAAACATTTTGGATTCTCATATATCAGAGTGGAAGATGAGCTGACATTAGACCGTGTGCTGGAGAATTTCTTTAAGCCGGATGCACAGCCAAAAATCCTGGAAGTAAATACCCACGGGAAAAACAATGCAGATGTATTGAAGGACTATTTTAGTTTTCTTAAATAAAATTAAAGATCCAGGTATTCTTCATTTCCCGGCAGATTCATAATTCTGTCAATAGGATAAATAAACATATCATCGAAATCATTTAAAGCATTAATGATTTGGAAATGCGTGAATTGCTTTATGTTTTGTAGAGTGATTTCCGCTTCTTTGATTTTTTTCTGCTTTAAAAGATGTTGTCTTTGTACCCCGTTTAAAAGGTAGGTGCTTGGGGTAAACCATTCCTTACCTTTTAAAAATAAAAGATTGGAAAAAGAAGTATCGGTGATATGGTTGTTTTTAATGATAATGATTTCCTCAGCTTTAGACTTCATCTTCATTTTATCAAGCTCTTTCCGGTCTTCAAACTTAAAAGAATAATCGAAGCTGTTGTTTTCTACCAGCTGAAAATCATGTATTTCAGGAATCGCATACGGAATCATCTGAGTCCGGACTCTTTTATCCAGATCATAAGAAACCCTGAGCTTAAATAAGCCGTCTTCATCATGATGGAGATTTTTATAAATTTTGACCAGGTCAATAGGGTCTTCTTTCCCAAAGTGAGAAAAAGTTTGATTAACACGCTTTTGATGTAGGTCCGATAGAAAAATTTCCTGATCTTCTACTTTAATACTTTCAATGAATTGGGACATAAATTTTGTTTTTCATTTCCTGATATTCGTCTTCTAATTTACTCATGTGTGTGATACCGCCTCCGCTTTTGAAGTAAAGTTGCTCTCCTTCTTTTTCAATAAAGCGTATCATCACACAACTGTCAACATTTTCGCCGTCAAACCAGCCGCAAACTCCCGTATAATATCCTCTTTCATATCCTTCTGCTTCCAGAATGATTTCCAGGGTTTTGGGTTTTGGAGCACCCAGAATTGATCCTGCAGGAAGTAATTTTTGCATTACACTTCCCAGCTTTCCATTAAATTCAGGTTTTAAGGTTCCTGAAATTTCAGAACTCATGGCATACAGGTCTTTCTGCTGAGTTTTAATAAAATCAATATGCTGAAACTGATCTACCTTCACATCATCTGCCACCATGCTCAGATCATTACGGAGAAGATCCACCACAGTATAGTGTTCTGCCTTCTCCTTTTTATCATTCTTTAAAATTTCTGCGGCGTTTTCTACAGAAGCATCAATAGTGCCTTTCATGGGAAAGGTCAAAATTTTACCATCGATAATCTTGACAAAAGTTTCTGGAGAAAAAAATACAAAAAAATCTTTATAAAAAACTTTATACTTTGCATTTGAGTGATAAAAAATTTCTTTTAGGCTTAAATTGGTCTGGATTTTAGTTTTTCTGGTGTAATTTACCAAATAAGAATTTCCCAGACGAATATTTTTTTGAACTTTTTCAAAGCCTATTTTGAAGCTTTCCTGTGTTTCAGGAAATGATTTCCATTCAATTTTATTGGGTAATTCCTGTTTGTTTTTTACAGTTGAAAAATGTTGAAAATCAATAAGTAAGCCTGATTTTTCTATTTCGTCTTCTTTATATATTTCGACATTCTCAGACAGGAAGTCGATAACGAAAAAATAAGGAACTTTCTGAAGAGAAAGCTCATCCATTTCTAGAAATTTTTGATGATTCACTGAAAACATTCGGCAAAAATACTTATTGATGTTTACTTTTGCATAAAATTTTTATGATGCAGAATAAATATCCTCAGAAACCGGGACTAGATTTTATATTGAAGCAGGCTTTTTTTTATTGGAATAAAACTCTTTTATTTCAGCTGATGTTTTCGATCTTTTATTTTGGGATTTTCCTTTCGGTACTTTTTTTCTTTGATTCAAGATATGCTATTCTAAGCCAATATGCAGAGGCTGCGAAGTATGCAAAAGACGGAATGGAGATATATTCCGCACAGTTGGCGAAAATGATGTCCAATGATGGATTTCAAAAATTTTCGTGGGCTATCATAGGAACTACTATTTTTCTCTATCCCCTGAATCTAGGGTTTTATCAGATTTACAGAAAGCTTGATCTTAATGAAAAACCGGAATTAAAGGATTTGCTTGTTGGATATAATGGCATTAATTTTTTTAAATATATAGGATATTATATTTTTTGGTTCTTTGTATTTGCCTATACTTTTCAGACCATTATTTTGGGAATCATCTGGGTGCTTATTACGCTGTTTGTAGCCCCGATAATGTTCTTTACCGATAAAAGGATTTTTGAAGCGATTTCTTTAAATCTTAAAGCACTGAGAATGTATTTTCTTGAAATATTCGTATGTGCTATAGTGGCTGTCCTTTTCAAATACATCGGATTCACTTTGTTTTTTGTAGGAGGTCTTTTTACTTTTCCTTTTTGGAATGCAATGATTTATTCTCTTTATAAAACAGCCTTTTCTGAGCAAAAGTAAATTTCAATAGAGTTTAATGTGGTTTTTTTATCAAAAAAAGTTAAATTTGGTAAAAACCATTAAAATATTAAACTATGTCTGAATTTAACGAATTTGATCAACAAGGCTCTGTACCAAATAGGGATACAGGATCAATAATTTCACATGCATTTGAAATGTATAAGGGTGTTTTCGGCTATGGAATTGTCGCGATGATAATTTATCTTGTCGGAGGATACATCATACAAACACTTACAGGATTTAATTCTGCGTCCATGATGGAAGAAATGAGAAGTTCAGGAGGTGACTTCAGTTACTGGAATGCTCCCGGCCTTCCGATGTATATGACATTCTCCGGTATTTTTGGTATTTTATTAGCTCCTTTATATGTGGGGTTAATCTACATTGTTAATAAATTCAACACTAAAAGCCAGATTGAGTTTTCAGATCTGTTTATAGGATATCGCCAGAATTTTGTAAATATATTGATTTACAGTATTCTGTCAGGAATTATTTCTTCTGTTGCAGCAGCATTATGTTTCTTTCCGCTTATTTTTGTTTATCCGTTTCTTTTACTAGGATATCCAATTTTATTATTTGAGAATGCATCAGCTACTGAGGCTTTAGGAAAGTCTTTCAATATCGCAAAAGAGAATTATGCTGTTTTCCTATTGGTAACACTTTTAGGGGGGATTATTTCTTTTGCAGGGATTCTTCTTTGTGGAATTGGAATTATTTTGACGGCTCCATTTATGATGGTTGTGATGTACTCTGCGTATTGTGCATTCCTTGGAAAACCGAGACAAATCATGTATAAGCAGCAATAAAAACAGGAGTAATTAATGATAAATAAAGACAAACAAATAAGTGGTGTTGCTATAAAGCAGGTCTTCTTACTGGTGATCATTGTGGTGCTGGCAGGCTTGATCTGTTTCAATCTTGCATTATTTATACCTTCTGTTTTAGGTGCTATTACGATTTATGTCGTTTGCAGAAAATATAACTTTTACCTACAGGAAGAGAAAAAATGGAAGCCTTCACTTGCCGCATTTGCATTGATGTTTGCCAGTCTTATTATTCTGATTTTACCCATCTATTTTATTGCAGACCTGATTATAGATAAATTGGGAAATGCACAGGCTTATATGGCTAAATTCAATGTGTTTTTAGATAAAATACACTCATATATTTACTCAAAAACCAACTTTGATATTCTTAGCCAGGATAATATGAACAAGCTGAAGAATTCTGTTGGAAAAGTTTCAACTTCTGCACTTAGCGGGACGTTTAATACCCTGACAGTAGTAATGTCCATGTATTTTATCCTGTACTTCATGTTGGAGAAGCCCAGATTATTTGAAAAAATTCTTACCTCTTCAGCCCCTTTAAAAAGAGCTAATATATCTTTAATAGGCGAGAAAATGCGCAAGCTGATTATGGCCAATGCTATTGGTATTCCTGTAGTGGCTATAGGGCAGGGGATCGTTTCGCTGATTGGATACCTTATATTTGGTGCACCGGGTGCTGTTTTGCTTTTTGCCCTGACAGCCGCTGCCTCAGTAATTCCCGTAGTGGGAACCGCTATAGTGTATGTTCCGGTGTGTATCTTTATGATTGCTGAAGGAAATACAGCACAGGGACTTGGGTTGGCTATTTACTGCGTAGTAGTGGTAGGGCTTACAGATAACCTTCTTCGCTTTACCCTTCTGAAAAAACTGGAAAACATTCATCCTTTAAATACCGTATTTGGAATTATTATGGGAATGAATCTTTTTGGCTTTATGGGGCTTATTTTTGGACCCATTCTGATTTCGCTTACCTTACTTCTGGTTCAGGTATATAGAAATGAATTTTCTGACGAAGATACACCTCCGGATCTGGAAATACCTGATCAGGGAATAAAAGAGAATAAATTAATTTAATAAGTGAAAATTTGGAAGGAGTAAATTCAGAAATACTAAAAGAAATCTGTGTAGTAAAAATGCCTTTCGGAAAATATGAAGGGACCATTCTCGCTGATCTTCCGATAAGCTATCTTGAATGGTTTAACAGGACCGGAATGCCTAAAGGAAAACTGGGAATGCAGCTCTCAACCGTTTATGAAATCAAACTGAATGGACTGACGGATCTTTTGATTCCAATCAGGGCAGCGGTAAGAAATGGAAGATAATACACGCAGATCATAAGATAAACTTACGGCGGCATCTCTGATGCCGCCGTAAGTTTTTATATAAATATTGCCTGATTCAGGCTAATTAGCTTTTTAAAGCTGCGATCTCATCCCTCAATTTGGCAGCCTTGATAAAGTCAAGGTTTTTAGCTGCTGCTTCCATTTCTTTTTGTTTCTGACCGATCATTTTTTCTATATCTTCCCCTGCATAGCTGGCTTTTACTTCGGCTACTTTCTGCAGAATTTCTTTCTGGGTATATTTTTCATCCGGGAAGTCTTTGCTTCTTCCTACAAGATTTTCAGATATTTTTTTGTTTAAGGCTGTTGGCTTAAGTCCATGGTCGTCATTATACTGCATCTGTTTTGCGCGGCGGTATTCGGTTTCATCCAAAGTAGCCTGCATGGATTTGGTGATTTTGTCAGCATACATAATGGCTTTTCCATTAATATTTCTTGCGGCACGTCCTACCGTTTGTATCATTGATCTTCGGCTTCTCAGCATTCCTTCTTTGTCGGCATCAAGAATAGCGACCAATGAAACCTCGGGTAGATCTAAACCTTCTCTCAATAGATTGACACCAATCAAAACATCAAAAAGGCCTAAACGCAGATCCTGCATAATCTGGATACGCTCCAGGGTCTCAACATCAGAGTGGATATATCTTGTTCTGATTCCAAATTTTACAAAGTACTTAGTGAGCTCCTCTGCCATTTTCTTGGTGAGCGTTGTCACCAGTACTCTTTCATCAGCATCAGCTCTTTTCTGGATTTCTTCCATTAAATCATCAATCTGATTAAGGCTGGGTCTTACTTCAATAATAGGGTCAAGAAGTCCTGTGGGACGGATGATCTGTTCAATATAGGCTCCTCCGGTTTTTTCTAATTCATAGTCTGCAGGAGTCGCAGAAACATAAACCACCTGATTTTGTATTGCTTCAAATTCCTCAAACTTCAACGGCCTGTTATCCATTGCTGCAGGTAATCTGAAGCCGTATTCTACTAATGATTCTTTTCTGCTGCGGTCACCTCCATACATGGCATGAACCTGTGGTACAGTAACGTGGCTTTCATCAATAACCATTAAAAAGTCTTTTGGAAAATAATCAATCAGGCAGAAAGGTCTTGTTCCCGGAAGCCTGCCGTCCAGATATCTTGAGTAATTTTCGATTCCTGAGCAATAGCCAAGTTCTTTAATCATTTCAAGATCCAGTTCGGTTCTTTCCTGAAGTCTCTTAGCTTCCAAAGGTTTTCCGATAGAACTGAAAAAGTCTACCTGTTTTACCATATCGTCCTGGATATCCTTGATCGCTCCGTTTAATGTTTCTTTAGAAGTCACAAAAAGGTTGGCGGGATAGATCTGAATCTGTTCAAAATTGGAATCTACATTTCCGGTTACAGGATCAAAACTCTGGATTTTTTCAATTTCATCACCAAAGAACTGTATTCTAAGCGCATTGTCGGCATAAGCAGGAAAGACATCTATGACATCGCCTTTCACGCGGAATGTTCCTCTTTGGAATTCATTTAAGGTTCTGGCATATAATGCACTTACCAAAGAATGTAAAAGGGCAGTTCGGGTTACTTTTTCACCAATTGCTATGGAAATTAATGATTTGTGAAATTCTGTGGGATTTCCAATACCGTAAATACAGGAAACGGATGCTACAATCAAAACATCTCTTCTCCCGGAAAGCAGGCTGGCGGTAGCAGAAAGACGTAATTTTTCAACTTCCTCATTAATACTCAGGTCTTTTTCAATATACGTTCCCGTAGTAGCAATATATGCTTCCGGCTGATAGTAGTCATAGTAACTGACAAAATATTCAACAGCATTTTCAGGAAAGAATTCTTTAAATTCCATGAAAAGCTGGGCGGCCAGCGTTTTATTGTGAGCCAGTACTAAAGTAGGTCTTTGTACATTTTGTACCAGATTGGCTACTGTAAAGGTTTTTCCTGAGCCCGTTACCCCAAGGAGAGTTTGGTATTTCTCACCGATATTGATTCCTTCGGTAAGTTTTTCGATAGCCTGTGGCTGATCTCCGGTAGGTTTATATTCTGATTGAAGCTTAAAATCCATAGAAAAGAATGTATACAACAAAAATACGAAAGAAATTATTAGACAGGATAAAGTTTTGAAGACGAATGTCTTGATTGTAAAATTTTAACTTATTGGTAATCTTTCGTTTCTTTTCTTATTTGAGAGTATGCTTATGAATAAAAGATGCTTTCTGAGTTTCTGACCAGCTTGTCCCACCTTAAGTATTTCCCCAAAAAAAGCGCTAAATATATAGCGCTTGTATGTTATGGTTTTGAAAAAGAGAGCGTGGCAGGGAGTTTCACTACCGCTGCTATGGCTTTTCCATTTTGTGTGCCGGGCGTCCAGGTTACTTCATTACCTATGGTGGTGACAGCTTTAAAAAGCTCATTGTTGAACATTTCATTATCGCCTGAAGTGGTTACTTTGGTGGTTTTTCCATTTTCATCAATGTAAATATAAGCAACTGACTTAATGACTCCTTTTAACGTTTCCATTTTACTTATATCCATAGTGTTGACTACTTTTGCGCGAAGGGCCTGATGTCCTCCAGGGTATTGCGGCTCTACATTATGATCATTGGAATTTGAAGTTTTCTCGGTTAGTGTGTTTTTATCCTCGTTGCTTTCTGCTACAGTTTTCTTTTTGGGTGATAAGGTGTCTGCTTTGGTTTTGAAACTTTCCTTTTGAAGTTCTGTTACTGGAAGTGGTTTCTCATTTTTAACACCTTCATCAGAAGAATATATGGCTTTATCTATATGCTGTGGCAGGACATTTTTTGAGGGTTGTAGCTGTTGGGGCTCTGTATTTGCTCCGATAGGATTATTGGCATAGATTTTTGATGTGAATACCATAAAAGCGGCCATAAAAACAGGTATACTTGCAGCCTTTTTAAATAGAATCAGTTTAGATTTTTTAGTGGTCATCATAATAAAACGTTTTTTGGTGTTGTTAAAATTAAAAGAATGGGCCAATGCTGGATTTTGACTGCTGATAATTTCATCTAAAATTAAAGCCTGATAGCTTTTAACATTGAAATTATTTTTTAAAACAGCCTCATCTGCTAGAAATTCATGGTTGGTAAGCATTGCTTTTTTATAGAGGAAAAGAACCGGATTAAACCAGGTGAATATTTTTACTATTTCCATACATGCAATGTCAATACTGTGTTTCTGATCGATATGACTCTTTTCATGCAAAAAGATTCTTGAATCAATGATATTGCCGGTGATATAGTTTTCTCCTAAATAAATAGTATTCCAGAAGCTGAATGGAGAAATCCTTTTTTCAGTAGATACAATATGGTAATTCAAATACGTGATTCTTTTTCCTTTTATTTTTTTTATGGCCCGGATAGCCAGAATACTTCTGAACAGTAGAAAAGCAGTGATGACTCCATAAAGGATCCATGCGATAGTCATTCCGTCAAAAGAGCTTTCCCCGGATGGTGTCAGAATGATCTGCTGTGCCGTTTCTTCAAACGTCAGCGAAGCTGTTTTTTCTGGTTTTGGAAGCGCTGTTGTAATTGAAATAAAAGGGACTGTATAAGAAAACGCTAGGGAGAACAGTAAATAAAACCTGTTGAATCCGTACATTTTTTCTTTTTCCAAAAACAAGTAATAGATTGCGATCAATAGGGATGAGCAAATCATTATTTTTAGAACTATACCAATCATTTTTCTAGTCTTTTATCTGTTGATCTATTATTTCACGAAGTTCTTTCAGCTGTTTTTGACTAAGTTTGGCATTAGAAGTAAAAAAAGAGGCAAACTGCGTCACCGAGCTGTTGAAAAAACGGTCAATCATGGAAGTCATTTCTTCCTTAAAATATTCCCCTTTCTCTACTTTTGGATAGTATTCACGGGAATTTCCATAGAGTGTATACCCTACCAAATCTTTATTCTGCATTCTTTTCAGCAGTGTGGCAACAGTGGTTGCAGCCGGTTTGGGTTCAGGATAAGAATCTAAAATATCTTTCATGAAAATCTTCTTTTTTTCCCAAAGAATTTCCATAAGAGCTTTTTCTGAATCAGTTAGTTTTATTTCTTTCATTCTACAATGTTGTAATTTGTTCTACAAATGTAGAATAAAAATTTTACTATGCAAATTTTATGGCATTATTTTTCCATTCATTCTCATTAATTAATCCATAATATCATGAAAATCAATCAATTTTATATCCCACTGCTTAGTGTTTTTTTTATTTTGTCTTCGTGTAAGAAGGCTAATGTGAATGCTCAGCAGGTAGGAACAGATGGCAGTGTAGAAACGGAAAGTCCTAATTCGGACTATAAACCTGCATTTAAAGGACAGACGAGGATTAAAGCCATAAAAACAACAACTCCTTATCATGTTGAAATGGTAAATAAAGACCTTGGAAGACCATGGGGCATCATCAATCTGCCGGACGGAAAATTTCTCATTACAGATAAAAGAGGCTATATGAATGTCGTTTCACAAGACGGGAAGCAGGTTTCTAAAGTAGAAGGATTTCCGAAAGTAGATTCAAAAGGGCAGGGAGGAATGCTGGATGTTGCTCTTGATCCGGATTTTAAAACCAATAATATCATTTATTTCAGTTTTTCAGAACCGTTTGGAAAGGGAAATCTTACCTCTGTAGCAAAAGGCAGGCTGTCCGGAGATCTAAAAACGGTTTCTGATGTTAAGGTGATTTTCAGAGCAGAGCCTTCTTATGATGGGGATAAGCATTATGGAAGCAGACTGGCATTCGATAAAGATGGATTTTTATTTGTAAGTACGGGTGAAAGGTCAGATAGGGAGACAAGGGTTTATGCTCAAAAAACAGATAATTATTTGGGGAAAATATTAAAAATGACCAAAGATGGAAAACCGGCTCCCGGAAATCCGTTTATAGGTAAACAGGGCTACAAACCTGAAATTTACGCGTATGGTATCAGAAATCCACAGGGAATGGCCATTGATCCGAACGGAACATTATGGGATGTTGAAATGGGGCCGCGTGGTGGAGATGAAATAAACCTTATACAGCCCGGTAAAAATTATGGCTGGGGAGATGTAACTTATGGGATTGAGTATTCCGGGCAAAAAGTTGGGGAAGGAATTACACAGAGAGAAGGTACGGAACAGCCGGTTTATTATTGGGACCCTGTGATTTCTCCCAGTGGTATCACTTTTTATACAGGAAATATTGAAGAATGGAAAGGAAATTTATTTATAGGATGTCTGAGTGGAGAACACATCAACAGAATAGTAATGAAAGATAATAAAGTGGTAGGTGAAGAACGTCTTCTGGCGGATCAGAAAGAACGGTTCAGGGATGTTTTGGATGGATTGGATGGTAATCTATACGGAGTGACAGACAGTGGAAAGCTCTATAAAATTTCAAAAAAATAAAACAAAAACTCCTGAAACAGCTTCAGGAGTTTTTGTTTGTTTATATGTCGGAAGCAGAAAGTTCTGAATGTTTTATGAGAACTTATGAGTGAGGAGCTGTTGCAAGTATGTGGCTATACGCTATTCACTAACTTACCATCTCCTTACTTTTAACCGCTGTTAAAACTTAAAATTAAGTCGGGCAAAAATCTGTCTTCCCGCAAATCCCATTTGAACCGGATCAAAAATACCTCCTGATTCTGTATTTCCTGATGATACCTGAGTAGGCTGGAGAGTAGGATATCTGTTGAAAATATTTTTACTTCCCAATGTCAGATTCAGGTTGCTGGTGAATTCATATCCGAAGGAAACATCTGTAGTTACCTTTGAATTGTAAACCTGCTCAGCATTATCATAGCCGATTAAAGTGATTTTATCAAATCTTACAAGCTGTAAATTAGCATTGAACTTACTGATTTTATAGTTGAGGTTTAGATTGATCTTTGTTTTAGGGGCAGAGGCTAGAATAAACCCTTTTTCTCTGGCACTTAAGTAGATGTCTTCTTTGCCTTTTAACTGTTCTGAAGTATTGACCTGGGTAATTTCCATATTATTATAATTACCTGCCAGGGTAGCGGTTAACTTACCGGAGCCGATGGTTTCATTATAATTCAAAATAACATCAATACCCATTGTTCTGGTATCTATGGCATTTGCAAAAAACTGTGCCTGATTTATGTAAGGGTATTCTGCCTGAACATCAGTGGGCAGGTCGTCTCTGGAAAAATTTCCGGTCAAAACAATCCTGTTTTTTACTTTGATGTAGTAGCCATCTACTGTAGCGGTAAATTTTCCGGTATTAAAAGTAAATCCGGCACTTCCATTAAGAGAGGTTTCCTGTTTCAGCTGGTCAATTCCTACTTTGTTGGCAAGGTCACTGTCGTTAGATGCCAATTGAATGGTAACCAGTTTTCCTCCCTGAAAATTGGTGAATTGCTGGCTGTAATATTTCTGTGCCAGAGAAGGAGCTCTAAAGCCTGTAGATACTGATCCCCGGAATGCCAATTGTGGGGTAATAGCGTAGCGGGTAGCAAATTTACCGTTTAAAGTACTTCCGAAATCATTATAATTTTCAAATCTTCCGGCCAAACTGATCATCCATTTCTTGGTAATGTCGAGTTCGGTGTCTACATAAGCTGCAAAATTATTTCTGCTTTTGCTAATATCAGTAGAATAGCCGGGAAAACCCTGAGATCCTCCAGGCCGTACCGCCCCGGATAAAGGGTTTGTGACCAATAGAGCATCCGGAGTTGTTCGGGTTACAATGTTCCCGTTAATATCATACATGGCATAAGATGCTTCTTCACCTTTAATAATCTCAAATTTTTCATATCTGAATTCAGATCCGAAAGCAATATTAAGCCCCTCCAATACTTTAAATTGTTTAGCGGCATTAAAGCCTGTCGTATTTTGAAGTAAGGAATGTCCCCCGGCATCAAAACTAGTGGGAGATTGAGCTCCTAAAGTAGCATTTACCGTATTTTTAATATCATAAGTAAAACGATTGCTTCCAAAAGCATTATAGAAATCGACATCCCAGTCTGCCACTTTAAATTTCAGACCATTGTCAAAGGTGAAATCTGTAATGCTGGTATCTTCAATAGGGTCAAAACCATTAGGATAAATTTCCGGAATATTTCCATCGGCATCTGGTGTTCTTGTCCACGCATAGGCTTTGGTATTTCTGTGTGAGAATCCCTGACGTGAGTAGAAGGTAAGACCGTCAGATAATGGGAGCTCTATATTTCCGAAAAAATATACATTCTGGGCTTTGGCATCTCCAAAACGTTGTCTGGGAGCAGTATATCTGTCAGGGTTTGCATTTCTGATAGCATAGTCTTTGTTAACGAACTCCACAGTAAAGTTTCCGAATCCTCCTTTTGAACCTATTTTGGTTCCCAGATTTCCACTGAAGTCAAATGTATTTCCATCAATTTTGCGATCGGATACAATATCTTTATCTCCGGGACTTTTAAAAAGATTCATCCCGTAAAAAGCATTCCCCTCAAAACCTTTATCGCGGTCGTTAAGGATGACATTGATGACCCCGGCAATGGCATCCGAGCCATATTGTGCCGAAGCTCCGTCACGAAGGACTTCTATTCTTTTGATAGCCCCAATGGGAATAGTATTCATGTCAGATCCTGTATTTCCCCTTCCTTTGGTTCCGAAAAGATTGATTAGCGAAGACTGATGGTATCTTTTTCCATTGAGTAATAGCAGGGTTTGATCAGGGCCCAACCCTCTTAAAGTAGCTGGGTCTACCGCATCAGCGCCATCCGATCCGGATTGTTTATTGGAATTAAAAGAAGGTGCGGCAAACTGCAGCAGCTGGTTGACTTCTACCTGACCTGTTGCCTGGCTTACCTGCTTAATGTCAATGACGTCTATGGGAACAGGTGTGTTGATGACCGTTCTTTTTTTATTCCGGCTTCCGGTAATGGCAACTTCCTCTATTTTTGACTCCTTGGCAATAGTATCATGTACTTGCTGAGCATAAGATAATGAAGAAGCACTAAGAAAAATAACGCTGATGTATTTTATTTTCATATTTGAGACTTTGATTGGTGATTGTCTCAAAATTATTAATTTTTATTTTTAAATCAGTATTAAAATTGAATATTCGTTATGAATATTTTAAATTTATTGAATTCTGTATTGGTTTTAGAAAAAAAATAACTTATTATTAATTTTTGATGAATATTTTTAATATTAAAAGCTTTTTATTATTCTATTCAGTCCTTCTTCCAGGATTTCTTGTGAAGTAGAGAAACAGATCCTGATGTGTCCCTCCGCTCCTTTTCCGAACCATCTTTCTGAACCCGGTACAATAGCTACTTTACCTTGATCGAGAACATGTTTGGCAAATTCATCGCTGGACATTCCGTTTTTAATTTTGGGAAATAAAACAAAAGTAGCTTCGGGTAGATGAGGTTGCAGAACCTCAGACCTGCTCAATATTTGGAAAGCAAGATCCCTGTTATTCTGTAAATGTGTCAAAAATTCCCTGTACCAGGGTTTTGCTTTTTCCAGGGCCACACTTGCTGCAATCTGTGATAATGTAGAAACTCCTTCTATAGTTGAGTTGAAATTTGATTTTTCTACAAAATCTTCAAAGACATCCTGATCATTGCATAAAACAGCCCCAATTCTGAGCCCTGCAATACCAAATGATTTTGAAAATCCATATACTGTAAAACTTTTTTTCTTTGCTTCTTCTGAGACGGATGAATAGGTATGAAAATCTTTGTGATCATAGACGATATCGCTCCATATCTCATCACTCATCACCCATAAGTTATGAGCAGAAGCAATTTCAGAAACCTTTTTTAGCGTCTCCTTGGAATATACCTTTCCGAGTGGGTTATGTGGATTGCATATACTGATAAGTTTGGTTTTTGGAGTAATCAGTGATGTCATTTTTTCAAAATCAATAGCTCCGGTTACGGTATCTACAGGGCATAATACAACCTTTCCACCCACTGCTTCCACGGATTTTTTAAATAGAAAATCTACAGGATCCAGGATAATAGCTTCTTCTCCCGGTTCCAGAACGTAGGAGGCAATTAAAAACATCCCCTGCGCTGCGCTGTTGACAGCAAGCACGTTTTCGGGCGTGAAATTTCCAAATTTCTCTGTATTGAAATGCTCTGCTACATTCTTTTTAAACTCCGGAAGGCCGGAAAAAGGACCATAACTCAGATAGCCATCTTTAATGTATTCAATGATACCCTGTTCAATTTCAGGAGCTGTTCTGAAATCCGGATCCGCTGCGGTCAAAGGAATAATTCCATCTTCCAGGGTTGCCCATCTTCCGTTGTAGGCTTTTCTTTTCAGAGCTTCAAAATTGATATCGTTATTGGTGAACATATTTTTATTTATAAGAGATTGGTAAAATGTTTTTAGAATGTTGGTCTAGCGGAAGTAAAAACTGATTAAGTAAAGCCCTTCCGTTGGCAATATGGACTTCAATTTCCGGTTTTCTTTCTGCTTCATATTTTTGGAAGGCCACACTTGTAGTTTCTTCCTCAATTAAGTGTTTAGTCAAAGTGAACGAGTCCTTTAGTGCTGAGGTAACTCCCTGGCTTGTAAACGGGATGAGTGGGTGTGCGGCATCTCCGATAAAGACAACATTATCCTGATAAAAAGGATTAAGTTCCTCCAATTCATATACTTGCCATAAATGGGCGTTTTTATAACTGGATTCTTTGATAATAGATGAGACTAAAGGGCTCCAGTCCTTAAAAAGTTCAGTCATGTATTTTTTTAGACTGCCCATGGAGCATTCTTCACTGATCTTGTATTTTTCACTGTCAAATTGTGAATACCATAGAATAGAATCTGTGGAAAGTTTGAGGATTCCGAATGTCAGTCCGCCCTCTTCAAGATGGAATTTCATAAAGTTGTTTTCAATGCAGGCTGCTATTTTTTTGTTTTGAATGATGTTGACAATTTCGTTTTCTCTTACAAGTCTCAATTTTTCATTCTTAAAAATCTCCCTTCTGATGCGGCTTCTGGAACCATCACTAATAATAGCAATGTCTGAATCGATATCAGTGCCGTCAGGAAGTTGGAGTTTCCCTTTTTCGTCATAAGTTAACGTTTTTTCATACGTTATTTTGTCAGGAGAAATATTTTGAGTTAAAATATTGATTAATGCATGTCTTGAAATCACAAAAACATCATTAAGATCTTTTTCGGCAAGAATTTTTCCTTTGTGAGAGTATTGTATGTATTTTTTTAGAAAATTCCCATGGTTGAAAAGGAGTTTAGGGTCTATAATCTGTGAAAGATATTCAATTCCCTCTTGTGGGAGTAGGAAGCCGTGACCTGCTAAATCTTCTTTTTTCCTTCTTTCATAAATATGATAATCAATATTGTGCTTTTCTAAGTAATTCGCCATGCTTAAGCCGGAAATACCAGCGCCCACGACAGCAATTTTCTTCATTTCGGAATAACGGATTTTTCAGTTGGTGTTTAATTACTTTTCGCAATCTATTTTTAGATAGGTGCAAATGTAAATCAAAAACATTCATGATTTGAAAAAAATAAAGTAATTTAATTCTGAATTTCTGAAAAATAAAACGAAAAGCATAGAACTTTGTTTCTTTTAAGTTGAACATTTTCATTTGTTTATATGAAAAATGGACAATTATCCGGATAATAGAAAAACCGGAATTTCTTCCGGTTTTGTTTTTATGCTTTTTCAAGGTGAACCGTAAAATGTCGTAAAATTTCCGGTTCCCAGGTGATCTTATATCCTTTTGCTATTTCTTCGCGTCTTTCATATACATTTTTGACTGCAGCAGCAATATAATCCATGTGATTATTGGTATAGGTTCTTCTAGGGATAGCTAAACGTACCAACTCCAGCTTAGGATAGCGGTTTTCTCTTGTCTGAGGATCTCTGTCGGCCAGTAAAGTGCCGATTTCTACGGTTCTGATCCCTGCTTCTTTGTAAATTTCAAGTCCTAAAGTCTGTGCCGGATATTCTGCACGGGAAACATTAGGAAGGAAATTTAATGAATCGATGAATACAGCATGTCCGCCAATAGGTTTCTGAACCGGGATTCCGTATTCTATCAGTTTGTTACCGAGATATTCAACCTGAGAAATTCTGCTTTCAAGATAAGCGAATTCAGTAGCTTCATCCAAGCCTACAGCCAGGGCAGCCATATCTCTTCCTGCCATTCCTCCATACGTGATAAAGCCTTCAAAGATAATCGTGAAGTTTGAGGCCTTTCTAAAAAGTTCTTCATTATTCAGAGCGATAAATCCTCCGATGTTAACCAGTCCGTCCTTCTTGGAGCTCATGGTCATTCCGTCACCGTAAGAATAAATTTCTCTGCAGATCTCTTTGATACTTCTGTTTTCCTGACCTTTTTCTCTTTTTTTAATAAAGTAAGCATTCTCTGCAAACCTTGCTGAATCAAAAAATACAGGAATTCCATATTGATCAGAGAGTTGTTTTACAGCCTTCATATTTTCTAAAGAAACAGGCTGGCCTCCCGAAGAATTACAGGTAATTGTAATCAGACAGAAGGGAATGTCTTCCTTAGGATGGCTTTTATAGACTTCTTCCAGTTTTTCAAGGTTGATATTTCCTTTGAAAGGGTGAAGGTCATTAATTTCAAAAGCTTCGTCAATAGTACAGTCGATAGCGTGAGCTTTTCTGATTTCAATATGACCTTTTGTGGTATCAAAATGAGAATTTCCAGGTACTACATCTCCTTCTTTTACCAATACCGAAAAAAGCACATTTTCTGCAGCTCTTCCCTGGTGTGTCGGAAGTAAATACTTAAAACCGGTAATTTTTTCAACTGTATTTTGCAGTTGCTCAAAAGAGCGTGATCCGGCATAGCTTTCATCTCCGGTCATCAGGGCTCCCCATTGTCTGTCTGACATGGCTCCGGTTCCGGAATCTGTCAAAAGATCGATGAAAACCTGTGACGACTTTAAGTTGAAAAGGTTATAATTTGCTTCTTTAAGCCATTGCTCTCTTTCTTCTCTGGTGGATTGGCGGATTTCTTCCACCATTTTAATGCGGAAAGGTTCCGCGTAAGGTAAATTCATGTGCTATAGTATGTTTTTAATTGTTTATAGAGAAAATTGCTTCGAAAATAATTTCAAATTCATCAAAGTATACGTAAAGGAGAGTAGGGGATTACTCAGGGGCTTTAAATATATTTTCATCAGAGTGGAAACCGGCTACACCGCCACTTACTGCAAACTTCATTGCTGAAGCTGCATTCATTCCTACTACAGGTTTGATGTTTTTTTCCTCAGTCACAATTACCCAGCCCGAAATAGCATACGAGTGGGGAAGATATACTGCAACATAGTTATGCTTATCAACGTCTGACATTTCTTTTTGGGTTAGAAAGCCAATTCTCCATATTTCAGGATTTTCGTTGGTTTTCACCCACACAGGATCGTTGAATTTTTTCTTATCGCCCACAAATGAAGACATGACATCTTTTGTGGGGGTGTAAATGTGTTTTACACCTGGAGTTTTCTCCAGTAAACTGTCCATGGTATCAAAAAAGAACCTTCCTACCACGAATTTATTTCCTAAATAGCCCAGAATAGCTGTAAATAATATAATTGAAACAAAAACAAGCCCTGGGATTTGTTTGGCAAGTGATGGAACAAGATTGTCAATAGCACTCACCACATACCAGATCACAAAAATAGTAAGCCCAATAGGGCCAATAATAACCAGTCCCTGAAAAAAGTTTTTCAGAAAAATGTTAGCAATATTTTCAAAGCTAGGTTTCTTCAATGTATCGTCTTTACTCTATTATTTTTTAAATTTTACCCGTGGATGGTTTCTTTATTTCCATAGGATTTAATGATGTTAGCTTCATATTCCAGCCATTCTTCCCAGCGTCTGTTTACTGTTTCCGGATCTCCAAGCTGTCTTGCAAAACCAATAAATGAAGTATAATGGTTGGCTTCAGATATCATAAGCTCTCTATAGAAAACTTTAAGTTCTTCATCTTTAATGTTTTCTGTGAGTACTTTAAATCTTTCACAGCTCCTGGCTTCAATCATTGCTGCAAAAAGCAATTTATCTATAATGAGCTCGTCTCTGGATCCTTGAACAATAAATTTTGCTAATTGGTTGACATAATCATCTTTTCTGGCTCTCCCGAAGGTGTAGCCTCTTTTTTGATGATTTCATGAACCTGATTAAAATGATCCAGTTCTTCCTGGGCAATAGCCAGAAGCTCTGTAACCATTTCGGGATATTCCGGAAGCATTGTGATCAGTGTAATGGCGTTGGTAGCTGCTTTTTGCTCACACCATGCATGATCGGTCAAAATTTCTTCAATGTTTCCTTCCGCAATATTTGCCCACCTGGGATCGGTAGGAAGTTTCAACTTAAACATGTTATAAATTTTTGTAAAATTAAGACAAATTGAGGTAAGAATGATTATTTTATTTCAAATTAACCTCTAAAATGCTAAGATGCGGTCTTTCTCCTTAGGAATTCCAAAATATTCCATCCTGAAGTATCTACCTTTTTTAAACCCGCAGAAATAATAAAGGCTAATATGATATTGATAAAGTAGATAAGCAACATCAGTATCCACCAAGGCATGTTTTCTTGTAAAGGAACTACCAGGAAATAAACCAGGGATGAGCTGAGTCCCTGTGCGAAATAGAAGAAAATAGCATTTTTACCAATGTAGGTAATGAAATTTTCTTTTGTGATCTTTAATCTGTTATAAAGAACAAATAAGGTGACAAGGGAAAACAGCGTCCATATGATATAAGGTATTTTGGGAGGGAATTTGTTTTTATTTATTTTGTAAAAAATCTCACCTCCATAATACCAGAACATCCACAATAAGCTACCGGCAACAAGAAGATATAAAACGGGAATTAGTTTTCCCGGAATTTTTTTTCCACGCATTCTGTTGCCTACTAAAAATACAGCCAGATAGAAGGCTACATAGCCAACCTGGCCCGTAGGATAATATTCAGGGAAAATATGGAATAATATGGTTAAAGCAACACAAATCCCTATAAACCAATTGATATGTTTTGGGAAAAACCTTAAAATTAAAACGCCAAAAACAGTCAGGATATAGTAAACCTTGAGATACCAGAAACTTCCCATTACTACCGGAAAGGTATCGGCATTGGTATATTGGTGAAGATACCAGTTCCCGAGATTCTGCCACTGGGGTGTTGTGGAAATGCTTGTAGTGGTATATTTTGAACCGAATGTTGAATAAAAATGCTGAAGCCATTCCAAAGAAAAGAAACTGAGCCCAAAGACTTTAAAGAAATAATCCATAAAGAAAAGGAATGTTACAAAAATCATATAGGTGATCTGTAGTTTCAGCAGCCTGTACAATGTTTTTTCAATATTCGCTCCTGAAGTAATCCCGCTTAATGCGTAAAAAAGCGCTACATCAAAGACAAGAGAAAATACCCTTACTTCTGCCGGAATATAAAATTGGCCAGACCAGAAAGCGGTATGGATAAATATAATAGAAAGAGTTGCCAGTCCTTTGGCAAAATCAATATAAAGGTCTCTGTTCATTGTTGTAGGATGTGGAGTCAAAAGTAAATAAACTTACGCTATTTTTCAAGTCAATAAAAAAGAGGCAGAATATTCTGCCTCCTTTCTTAAATATGATAAAAATGAATGTTTGTGTTATTTAAGATTTTTAAACTCTTCAGCAGAAATTTCTCCTGTCTGAATTTTTTTCAGTTCATCAATATACTGACTCATATAAGCGTCAATTTCAGGATTAACTGTGTTTTTAGCCATTTTGTAAGTGCCGTTTAAAACTCCCTGATAATAATAGAAGAAATTATAGTCGAAATTAGCTGCATTAAGGTCGTATTGTCCTAAAAGGAAACCTAAACGTACTGCAGATCTTCTCTGGGCAGGTGTTCCATGATGTCCAGGACTGTTGGTCTGATAATCACCTATGCTTTGTGCAAACTCATAGGCTGATGCAATTTCTGTAAAATTTGTTTTGTTGTAACCGTTAGGTCTTCTCAAATAATACCCGGCAAAACCATCTGCTTCCAATTCATTGGGTCTTGCTGTGTTTTCACTAACAGAAGGGAGTCCAAAGATGTACTGAAGCTGGTGTCCGTATTCATGTGCAAGAATCATGGCATTAACGATATCTCCGCCTTTTGATTTTGCATCGTAATAGATTGCATAGCCATAATAAATTTTTCCTGTGGAATAGGAAATGGCATTGTACGTAGAATTGTAATTGGATGGATCGTCTACAAATCGTAGAGTGGGGTTACTTCTTCCCCAAAGACTTGCAATCTTAGTCATTTGGGCATTCATGAAGTTGGTGTCAGTAGAATTTTGTAAAGATGTTTTCAATACTGCAGTGGAGTTCCAGTTATTGTCCACATAATAACAGATCTTTTCAAGATCGCTCGGCTGATCAATTTTTGCACTTGAAGCTTGGTCCGGTGAAACCGTTTCTTCCATTTTGTCATCGCTGCATGATGTTAATGAAAACGCAGCAATAAATCCTGCTATTAAGCAGAAATTAAGGTTTTTTTTCATAAAAATATTAGTTTGGTAAAACGAAGATATAAAATTATCTTTTACATATGAATACTTTATTGCAAAAAATTATTCAAAACATAGTGAATAGATTATTTACGAAAAAAACATTGCTTTGATTGTAAGGGGTTTAGATTTTTATTTGTATATTTGCACCTCGAAATAACTAAAAATTTTATAAACAATGTTTGCAATTGTAGAAATAGCAGGGCTTCAATACAAAGTTGAGCAAGACCAGAAGTTGTTTGTAAACCGTTTAAAAGGAGATAAAGGAGGAAAAGTTTCTTTCGATAAAGTTCTTCTTACTGTAAACGGAGCAATCACTGTAGGCGCCCCAGCTGTAAACGGAATCACTGTAGAAGCAGAGATCCTAGATCACGTAAAAGCTGATAAAGTAATCGTTTTCAAAAAGAAAAGAAGAAAAGGTTACAAAGTGAAAAATGGTCACAGACAATCTTTAACTCAAATCGTAATCACTGGTATTACTGGTTTTGAAGGAGGAGCAAAAAAAGCTGCTAAAAAAGAAACTGTGAAAGCAGAGGTTCTTTCTGACCATGCAACTGTTAACTTTGGTGAAGATCACGAGTTGAACTATCACTTAAAGAAAAACAACTTGTCTCAGTCTAAAGAGAACAGAGAAACTTTAATTACTTTAGGAAAAGCGGTTAAAGTTGAATTAGAAAAGAATATTCTTACTCATGAAGAAGTAGATGCTGCTATCATTAAGAATATCGATCAATTTAAAGCACTTAATAAATAATCCAATAATAAAATGGCACACAAGAAAGGAGTCGGTAGTTCCAAGAACGGTAGAGAGTCTCACTCTAAAAGATTAGGTGTGAAGATTTTCGGAGGACAAGCAGCTATTGCCGGAAATATTATTGTTAGACAAAGAGGTACTCAGCACCACCCAGGTGATAACGTGGGAATCGGTAAAGATCACACTTTGTTTGCATTAATAGATGGTAAAGTAGTTTTCAGAAAGAAAGCAAACAACAGATCTTTCGTATCTGTAGAAGCAAACGCATAATAAGTTAAGCGTTTTATAAAAAATTAAGCCTCAGCATTCATTTGCTGAGGCTTTTTTTTGTCTTTTTTATCCTGAAAAAGAGGCCTGAGCCATTTGTTTACGGAAGAAATAAAAATATTTTCATTAATATTCTATTGCTTGTGAAATATTTATATATTTGTTAAGTGTCATACAATAAGTTAATTGCGGAAGCCGAAAAGCGTATAGAGTAGGCAAAAATTAAAAACTAATTAACATGAAAAATCTAAGAAAATTAACAAAGAAGAACCTTAAAGAAATTAATGGTGGAGCGGGATCATGTCCTCAGGCTCCAATCAGATCATGCGATGTATGGTGTGGGTTGTCTCCGATAGAGAAATTTCGTTGTATATTCTATGTAGAGCAATCTTGCTCATGTAATTAATGGCGATAACCATCACATTGATATGAATAATCTAAAAAAACTAACAAAGAAGAATTTGAAACTAATTCAGGGAGGTGCAGAAAAATGTCCGCCTATAACAAGTTCTTGTAGTGTATGGTGTGGATGGAGCGCATGGCAGAAGGTACATTGTTTAACCAATACTTACGAAGAACCTTGTGAGTGCTAACAGGTTGACAATATAAATGACTAATAACCATTAATATGCATTGATATGAAAAATCTGAAAAAATTAACTAAAAAAAGTTTAAAGGAAATAAGCGGAGGAGTGGCAGCAACGTGCCCTTCTTTATTTCAATCATGTTTTGATTGGTGCAGATGGAACTCATGGCAGCAGGCCAACTGTATGCTTTCTGAGCCATGCACCTTGTCGGAATGTTTTGACTAGTTAATATCAATAGATGCCTTGGGTGTTTTACCCTATGTCTTCCAATGCATCATAAATGTTAGATAAAATTGAAAAAAAATAATCCGCAGCTTCTCTGAAGCCGCGGATTATTTATATGATATTAAAATCCAACCTGAAATCCTGCTTTAATACCGAATTTTGAGATATCCGGTCTGTCAAGATAATTTCCTCGCCAGTTGAAATCCACTCTGAAAATTCTAAGATTTCCAATTCCAATATTCTCAATTCCAAATCCGTATTCAAAGTAAATATGCTCATGGGGCGCTGAGTATTTGAAACCTTCTACGTTAATTGTTTTAGATTCGTCACTTAATGATCCATAAGCCCCTCTTATAAATGCAACCTCTCTAAGCTTTAATTTTTTGATCAATGGAATGTAAGAAAGTATTTTTCCGTTGAAGTGATGCTCAAGGTTAAGGGTGACATAAGAATCGGCCACGAATTCGTAATAATTAAGCTGTGAAAAGGTATTAGGTACCAACCCATAGGAAAGGTTGGCGGGAATGATATTCTGTAATGCCAGTGGAACGGTATTAAAGTTTTTTCCGGCCTCAAAGTTAACAACTGTTTTACCGATGGTTCCAATAAGGAATGGTTTGGAAAGCATGAACTGCAGCTTGTCATAATTAAAGTCGGCATTGAAGAGTCCTTCAATTCCCCTTGTATATCTTAATACAATGGTTGGGGCAAGGTTTTTTGCCTGGTATCGGTCAATCCCTGTTTGGGAAAATTTTGCTCCCGGTTTTGCTATTATGCTGAAGGTAACATGAGAGTCATTTACTGTTTTTCTTAAGTTTCCGTCTTTATAATACATAAGGTTGAACAGCTCCAGGTTTGCAGATTTAATGCTTTGCATTACCCCATCTACTCTGAATTGTATGTTTTTCCAAGGTTCAATGGCTGCAAATACTCTGGTTTGGTTGACGGAACTTAAGGAATTGTTTTCACCTCTTGCAAAGAATGTAGAAGTAGATTGTGGGCCGGTCATACCGTCTCCACTGGTCAGCTGTCCTCCCAGCTGAGCAATATCTCTACTGGTTCCGGCTCCTATCATAAACCTGTTTAGCTTATTGAACATATATCTGGCGTCAACACCATATTTTATCTGTTGATCTTTAAATCCATATGCTGTATAAAACTGTACTCTCCATGTATCATTTAATCCGAAATACGATCTTGCACCCAGTCTTATTCTGTCTCCTTCCACTTCATTTCTTCCATAGATTGAAAAAATAGGACCAATATCTACGCCTTTAAAGGCATTATAGTGACGGGAACCGAGAGTTTCAAATAATTTAACCATATGGTTGAATTTTGGCGTCTGCTGGAGCTGATCAAGCATGTTGTACACTCCCTGTTCAGATTTGGATAATGTGTCAGGTCTTGCTTTTGTCCAATAAGCATCATCTTTTTTGACAAACTCGTCTTCGTATTCCTCTTCTTTTCTCTTGAATACGGTTGGGTCAAGAGGTTTATTGAATTCGTAATTTGAATAATCTACGGATCTTTTAGCGATAATACTTTTAGATCCTTTTTTCTTGGAAAAAGGACTTATCTCAAATTCTGTAACCAGTTTTTTAGGGAGGAATGTGGTTTCGTCAGGGTTGTCATATTCCAGTTGGGTAGAAACACTATTGACAAAGTTGACGTTTATTTTTTGTGTTGATTTTAAGGTGGCTCCTATAACGGCATAGGTGTCTGTGTCTATATAGAGATTTCCCTGGAAAGCCAGTATATCCTTTCTCTTAGGCTGGTATCTTATATGGAAAGCTTTTTCCCCATGAATGGCAATGGTATCTACCAGGCTGTAGTCATAGGTGTTGAATCCATCTGATCCTACGGGGCTTTGAAATCCTATATCGAAATAATTAAGGGTATTGTCATAGATATTGATTTCACGATACAGGTTTTTTGCCGAAACAGTGATTACCTGATTATCCTGAAACCCTGAAGTCTTCTGGGCGACAAGTGTTCTTTTGCTGTCTTTTTCGGGCTTATTTTTACCATAATTTTCATAAACAGCTTCATTTATAAAGATGGGAAGTCCTAATCTGCCGCTTGCTGTAGAATCAGCATAATCAAAAATGAAATCCAGTTTTTTGAAGATTTTTTTCTTCATAAATGTGCTGTCCAGGTTATTAAGGTCAAATTGAGTTTTCTCATATTCCTTGTATGAATAGGTATCAAACTTTTCTAAGCCATTGTTTCTTTTGCGTGCCCAGACTTTCTGCATAATGGCATATGCGGGATTTTCTTTTTTGCTTTTGTATTTGGTTTTTCCGGTATTGATAACAATCTCCTGGATGCTGCTCACTTTTGCCTGAGATAGCTGAACAATAATATTTTCAGCAGTTTCGGGAGTGACCTCCAGGGTTTCAGGCGTATAGCTTTTTCTTGAGAATTTTAATGTACTGATGATACTGTCAGACTGAATAACAAAGCTTCCGGAAGTTGTCGTAAGTGCCGGGATTTTACTGTTATTGATAAAGATATCAACTTTAGTAAGCTCTTTGTTATTTTTTTCATCGACAATTCTTCCGCTTACTCTATTTTGAGCCAACGAAAAGCTGGTGAAAAGCAGGAAAAAAAATAAAAAATTGTGTTTAGGGTTATTGTTTAACATCATTCGTTTCTTCAAGCAATTATCACAAACAAAAAGTATGCAGTTTATTCAAAAAAATTAGAAAAAAATAGAAAAAATTATTATTCCCTATAAGTTTGCAAATGTAACGAAAATAATACTAGCAATTATTAAGATTGAGAGATGATTTTTAAGCGCTTAAAATGTAATGAATCAGGAGATTAAATTGAGATGAAAAGTCACAATATTTACGACTTATACAAAGATGAAAGTGATGAGCTGAAGTCCTTTATTGTTTGCTGTTTTCAGCAAACAGAAGATTTATTAATCAAAAAAGACTTACAGAAATGTAAGTCTTTTTGCTCCTCCTGCTGGGCTCGAACCAGCGACCCTCTGATTAACAGTCAGATGCTCTAACCAACTGAGCTAAGGAGGAATTTTCCTTATTTTTAAGTGATGCAAATATAAGAGGAATATTAATATCAGTCAAGTTTTATCCCCAATTATCGATGGTTTTAAACTAAATATGTTGAATTTCAGTAAGAAATATTTCACTTATTTTTAATTTCATCTTAGATATCTTCGAATAAATGTTTAAAATACCGCTCCGGATGCTCCAAAAAATTCCTTGTCAGCTGATAGTGCTCCGTTTCTTTGTATGGGATACGTTGAATTTTGTCATCTAATAAATAGATTTCAGCATTCGGGTAGCTCATCAAGATAGGTGAGTGGCTTGAAATAATGAACTGAGCTTTTCCTACTTTTTCTAATTTGTGGATGATGGAGAGCAAAGAAAGCTGTCTCTGGGGTGATAGAGCAGACTCAGGTTCGTCAAGGATATAAATTCCTTTTTGAAAGTGATTGTGGAATAATGATAGGAAAGCCTCGCCATGTGATTGCTGGTGCAGAGACTTGCCTCCATAGGCCTCCAAGACCCTTCTGTCTTCTTCAGCTACTTCGTCGATATAGGTGGCAAAATTGAAAAAACTCTCAGCTCTCATGAAGAATCCCTGTGTCGTTTTGGTACTCCAGGAAAGCACAAGGTGTTCTGATAACCCGGATTCTGTTTTATGGAAATTATAATGATGATTTCGGTTTCCTCCGGCCACATTGAAATCGCAGTTTTCCGCAATAGCTTCCAACAGAGTTGATTTACCGATTCCGTTTTCTCCAACGAAAAAAGTAACATTGTTTTTAAGCCTTAGATCCAAGCCTTTACTCAAAAAAGGAAGGTTAAAAGGGAAGTCTTGCGGGTGGTTGTCTTTTAAATAGATCCGGGATAGGTAAGGCATTGTTTATATAATTACAGTATATCAATGTCTACTAAGCAAAATATATGCAAATAAAAAAAGACTTACAAAATGTAAGTCTTTTTTTGGCTCCTCCTGCTGGGCTCGAACCAGCGACCCTCTGATTAACAGTCAGATGCTCTAACCAACTGAGCTAAGGAGGAATGTCCTTGTTTTTAAGTGGTGCAAATATAGGACGAATATTTATACCCTGCAAATATTTTTAATAAATTTTCTCAAAAAAATTATAAACCTCCGGTAAGCATTTTAAAAATGTCGCTTCCGAATATCAGTACCATTAATCCTAACAGGAAGATAACCCCCACCATTTGAGCATTTTCCAATACTTTTTGTGGAACAGGTTTTCCTACAATGATCTCATATAGGGTAAATAAAACGTGACCTCCGTCAAGTCCCGGAATTGGAATAAGGTTAAGGAATGCCAACCATACGGAGAACATTGCTGTAAAGCCCCAGAATGCTGACCAGTCAATAGAAACATGTCCTGTAGCATCTTTATTTATAGGCATATTTTTTACAATAGCGATGGGTCCGCCTACTTTCTTGTATCCTTTGATCTTTTTATTGAAGATTAATTTGAACTGCTTAATCTGGTACGTTAAACTCTCAATCGTAAGTGTGAATCCCCTTTTGATTGATCCGAAGAAGTTATAATCGTTATGAACAGAATATTTTTCAATTTCTTTGAATGCTAAGATTCCAATTGTTCCTTCTTTCGATACCGGGATTTTTAAATCTTCCACCTGATTATTTCTCAAGACTTGAAAATCTGCTACTTTTCCGGCATTAGGAACTACCAAAGGTTTTACTTCATCATAATAATTAAGTGGCTTTCCATTGATAGAAAGTATTTTATCACCGATTCTTAATCCTGCATCCAGAGTAGATTTTGTTACAATAGTATCCACAACAGGAGACATTCTTGGAGTTAAGAATGCTTTAGGTTCAGGATCTTGGAATGCAAAAGCCTTTCCGTCGTCATTGGTTGGGAAAGTAACCTCTTTTCCATCTCTTAAAACAGTTATTTCATCACTCAATAAAACATCAAGTGCTAACTTTTTGAAATCTTTCTGAACGTTTCCGTCTACTTTTAAGATCTTATCCCCATCCTGAAAGCCCATTTTTTTTGCGGCTTCCGTATAATGAAGTGGGGTTGTAATTTTATCCGCTTCAAAAATATTTTCTCCATTTTTCCCAACCAGTGCTGAAAATATGATCCATGCAAGGAAAAAGTTGACAGTAACTCCACCAAGCATAATGATCAGTCTCTGCCAGGCTGGTTTAGCTCTGAATTCCCAAGATTCCGGATCTTTTTTTAGCTGTGCGGTATCCATGCTTTCGTCTACCATTCCGGCAATTTTCACATATCCTCCGAAAGGAAGCCATCCGATTCCGTATTTGGTCTGCTCAGGATGTTTTCTCCAGTCACTGTCTGGAAGTTTTGATATATCGATAGGAACTTCTTCCTTCTTTCCGTTAACCTCTGTTACTTCAGTGTCCGGCAGGTTTTTTGAGAAGAATTTATACTTCCATTGACCATTGATTTTCTTCATTGAGAAAATTGAAAAGTAAGGATCAAAAAACAGGAAGAATTTTTCGGCTCTTGTTTTAAACCATATGGCCGGTAAGAAGTGCCCAAGCTCATGAAGAACTACCAGTATAGAGATACTCAGAATGAACTGAAAGAGTTTGATTGCTATTTCCATTAATAAATTTTAGATTTTAATTTGCAAAGGTAACAATTATCAAAACTATGCCAAATAAAAAAGCCCCTCTAAACGAGAAGCTTTGTCATATTTAAAGACGATTGGTTATAAATTGAACGAAACTCCAAGACTTCCATTATTACCGACCTCTGCAAAAACGCCAATTTTTTCTGTGAAAAAGTAACGTGCCCCAATATGAGCTCCTATTCCGAAGTCTTTTCCAAGCACTCCCAGATCAACTCCCGGGTAGATATCCCATTTGGAAGGAAGGTTCAAAGCTTCCTGTAAGTGAAAATTCAGTCTTCCGAAAACAAAAACACGGTTGTCTTTATCGTTATCTTTGTAATTGTCGAAGTAACCATTGATACCGGCTCCCACTGATATCATTTTGTTTAGTCCATAATCATAAGTCCCCGTAATACCTGTTCCGTATCCCCAGGCACTTAAACCCAACTGAATTTTCTGGTCTCCTTTTCCTGTCCAAGCCTGAGCATTGGCAGCAACTCCAAAAAAGAGTACCATCACCATAAAAACCAATTTCTTCATAAATTTCTAATTTTTAATGATATTAATAAAAATTATCACCATCAAAAATGAAACCGAAAACCATCAATCTGGCAAAAACAGAAGACTTTATGAATTATTAAGAAATTCAATCTTTTAATAATAAGTTTTAAAAAAGAGACCGTAGCGGGTAAAGAAGAGACGATCTAAGGTCTCTTTGTCCGTTTGTAAATATAAAAGCCGTATTTTTATAAATCGGATTGTAATAATTTAAACGTACATTAAAGATGAAAGTGGTAGGACTTAATTTAGATATCATCTGGAAAGATAAAGCCGGAAATTTTAAAGCTATAGAACATGAGCTTCAGCATCAGGAAGCTGATCTTTTTATGCTGCCTGAAATGTTTTCAACCGGTTTTTGTATGGATGCTTCTGAAGTTTCGGATAGAAATGAAGAATCTCTGGAGTTTTTAAAAACTATTTCAAAAGAAAAGAATACGGCTTTCTGCGGAAGTGCTCCGGTAGAGCAGAATGGTCATTTTTATAATAGAATGTACTTTGTACAGCCGGATGGAGAAACAGTGTTTTATAATAAAAGACATTTATTTTCCTTTTCAGGGGAAGATAAAGTGTATACTCCCGGAAAAGAACGGGTTATTGTCACTTATAAAGGAATCAGATTTCTGCTTCAGGTGTGTTATGATCTTCGTTTTCCTGTTTTTGCAAGAAACAATGATGATTATGACGCTATTTTATATGTAGCTAATTGGCCGGAGAAAAGAGTAGGGGCCTGGGAACATCTTTTAAAAGCAAGAGCTATTGAAAACCTGTCTTTTGTTTTTGGTTTGAACAGAATAGGAACGGATGGAAATAATCTCTTTTATCAGGAAAGTTCGCACTGCTTTTTTGCTGATGGCAAAGAAATTTCCCATAAAAACGGGAATGTGGTATCTGCAGAATTGGATATGAATGAATTGGCCGATTTTAGAAAACACTTCCAGTTTTTAAATGATCGGGATGATTTCTCAATTCAATGGTAAGAGAGCTGAGATTGAGGTTGAGCCTTATGATTAAAAGCTCAACCTTAATCTTAGCCTTAGTTAAATATATTGCTGAAGAAGAGTCGTCAGGGTATTGACATCATGTACTCCGCTTTCTTTCCATAAAAGCTCGCCATTTTTGAAAATGGCTAGTGTAGGAACTCCCCGAACTCCGTATTGTGATGCAATTGCCGGATATTGGTCCACATCTATTTTTATAATTCTGGCTCCTTCTCCGATATTCTCTTTTACAGTGTTCAGCACCGAAGACTGTACCTTACAAGGCTGACACCAGGTTGCGAAAAAATCAATAAGTACCGGTCTTTCGGAGTTTATGATTTCCTGAAATTTTTGTGACATAGTTTTTTAGCTTATTCAAATTATTTATTGTCAGTTTCGTTCTGGATTGCTTTTACATTTTTCCAGGATGTTCCGTCGTAAGCTTCTACGCCGTTTTTCTTTAAAATTTCCATGGCCTGGTCTGCCTGCATTCCTTTGTTACAGAATACCACTACTTTTTTGCCTTTTAATGTTTCAATATTATTCTGAATTTCAGCCAGAGGAATATTGATGGCGTTTTTAGCTGTTCCTGCAGCATATTGTTCAGGAATTCTTACATCTACCAATGTTACTTCCGAACTGTTTACCACTTCTTTAATATCGGCTTTTGGAGCCTCTGCAAGATTGGTTGTTTTGCAGGAAGCTAAGATAAAAGCTGAAGCGAAAATAAGTCCCCAAAATTGAATTCTCATGAATTTATAATGTTTTGGACTGACATACAAAATCCGTTGTTGGGAATTTTTCTGTCTTTTTGATTCCGTTAAAACCTCCTTCGATTTCTGTGAAATTCCTGATCCCGTGAGAATTAAGAATGCTGGCAGCAATCATGCTTCTGTATCCACCTGCACAGTGCAGGAAAAAATGTTTTGAATCATCGATGCCACGAGCCCATTCACTGATGGTATCTAATGGTTTGTTATAAGCATTGTCAATATGCTCTGCCGAGTATTCACTCAGTTTTCTGACGTCAATAACGGTAGCCTCTTCTGTAAACTGATCTGCAAATTCAGTGGGAGTAATTCTTTTGATTTCATCAATTTCTCTGCCTGCGTTTTTCCAGGCTTCAAAACCTCCTTTTAAATAGCCTACAACATTATCAAAACCTACTCGGCTTAATCTGGTAATCACTTCTTCTTCCATTTCAGTATCTGTTACCAACAGCAGAGGATGTTTTACATCCACGATAAGCGTTCCTACCCATGGAGCAAAGTCACCTTTTATTCCAATATTGATGGAGTTTGGAATAAATCCTTTATGGAATTCTGCAGCACTTCTGGTATCTAAAATTAAAGCACCGGTTTCTTCTGCAAAAGCCTCAAAATCTTCTGCGGAAACAGGCGTTAACCCTTTGTCCATCACAACGTCAAGACTTTCATATCCACCTTTGTTCATAGCTACATTCATCCCGAAATATTTTGGAGGAGCCGTTAACCCATCCAGAACTTCCCTGATAAAAGATTCTTTATCGGGCTGGTTCAGTGCATAATTGGTTCTTTTCTGATTTCCCAGAATATCTACCGTTTCCTTTTGCATGTTTTTTCCACACGCAGAGCCGGCACCGTGTGCAGGATAAACAGTGATGCTGTCATCCAGTGGCATAATTTTGCTTTGAAGGCTGTCGTATAAAATACCGGCAAGATCTTCCTGAGTGAGGCTGGTTGCCTTTTGGGCAAGATCCGGTCTTCCCACATCACCTAAAAACAGAGTGTCTCCTGTGAAAATTGCCGTTTCAGTACCATTTTCGTCAATCAAAAGGTAGGTGCTGCTTTCCATTGTATGACCTGGGGTATGCAGTACTTTTATTTTTATTTTTCCAATTTCAAAAATTTGGTTGTCTTCCGCAATGATAGCTTCAAATTCAGGAGCGGCAGTTGGTCCGTAAATAATTGGAGCACCCGTCTTTTCACTTAAGTCTAAATGACCTGAAACAAAATCAGCGTGAAAGTGGGTTTCAAAAATATATTTTAAGGTGACATTGTCTTTTTCCAAGCGATCCAGATAAGGTTTTACCTCTCTTAGCGGATCTATAATGGCAGCTTCATTTTCTGATACAATATAATAGGCACCCTGAGCCAGACAGCCCGTATATATTTGTTCAATTTTCATTGGGTATTTTTTTAATGAGTTAAAGATACAAAGTATTAGATGAATTGTAAACGAAATGTTAAATCTGAATAATAGTTTCTTTCAATACAATAACTCGATAAATACTTAGATCCCTTTCCTTTCAACAAAAATAATGCCTTAGAGAATGTTAATTTTTAAATACTGTTTTTTATCATGTTCTTGTAATAAAACTTAAGATATAAAGCTGTTTAAACTTTTTTACTCAACCACAAATCGAAGATTATCTCCTTTCAGTCGATGAATATTATTTCGACTTAGTCAAAAACCACAAAACTTTTGTGTACTTTTTATACACAAAGTATATAACTTAAATAGCTTAAGTGTTTAAAAATCTTTTATGACTTTTATGGTTAAGTTTAAACGGACTTTTTATCTATTCCAGTTTATAATATATTTTGTATACAATTTCATTGGTGTTTTCTGAAATATTTTTATCTGTTTTGAATTGGATATACTCATCTTTTCTGGCCTCTCCTTCCTCATAATTAATCAATCGGTTATACTTATCATAAATATGATCTTTAATTTTTTCGTTGTCGGCTATGGTGATCATTTGAGTAAAATATTTTTTTGTGTCCTCGTGCAGGGGCCAATCTTTTTCATGGGCTTTATAGAATGCTATCATTTTCTCAATGGCATAAACCTCAGAATCAATTTTCATATCATTAAATCCTGTCAGAAGTTCTTTTTTTTCTGAGTGGTTCCCTAACCATTCTATTTTAGCCTTAGCTGCAGCGATTGTGGAGTACATCATCATAGAATCTCTCTTCACAACGGGAGACAGAATGATGTCCGGTGTCTGTTCGATCGGCATAGGTTTTTTAGAAGCGATATCCAGGAGGCAAAAATATCCTTCAGTTTTAGCTTTTAATTCAGCCAGCTGACCCTGGGTCATATCATCACTAGATATTCTGATCTTAAAATTCCATCCCCCACATTCATAAATAGAAAGAAGAGACATTTTATCAGTATACTTTACCCCTTTGAAAAAATCGCGCTCACCCATTGAGTGATTGAATATGGAATAAATATAATTTACTTTTATCTGGTCATTGGAAGCGCTTCCAAATGAAGGTTTTATATCTGTGCCTTTATTGGAATTCTGATTAAGGGCATATTCATATGAAGAAAACTCATCTCTAAGCGATTGGTTGTCAATTGATTTTCTGGGGTAAATATACAGCGTGAGTATAGTCTTGTTCTTTTTCGTGCTTTGCTGTATATAGCTTATAGCTACATGCTTATTCTGCATATCATAAGAATAAATGGCCTCTCTTTGGAATCCTGACCATAGTGGAGGGAAAATCACTGAAGTGGCTTGATGAGTAAAATCACATTTGATCAATAGATCTACAGGTTGTTTCCGAGGTTGGGAAAAAAGGGTTGTGAATAAAAAAGAGAAGAGAATTAATAAGTTCTTTCTGCAAAGGATCTTGTTTACATACATCTGATGTTCATTTTAAAAAGTAAGATAAGCATTAATCTGCAGAAAGTAAAAACAAAAATTAATGGTATAATATTTTCTTAATGATTAAATATTTTACAAAAACTTTTATATTTATAAGTTTAAAAAGCGATCAGATGGCAGACAAAACACAATTTACAGAAGAATTAAATGCTAGATATACTCCGAAAGGGGATCATATTATACTGGGAAAGGGAATGTTGGACGGAGAAGTTGTTCCGGAAGTTAATGTGACTATTCCCTTAAAAACAATCAACCGTCATGGTCTTATTGCCGGAGCCACAGGAACCGGTAAAACAAAAACACTGCAGGTTTTTGCAGAACAGCTTTCTCATGCAGGAATACCCTCGCTTGTTTTAGATATTAAAGGTGACTTTTCAGGAATAGCTGAAGCAGGTCAGATGAATGCTATTATCGAAGAGAGATATGCTAAAACACAACTGCCTTATAATCCTCAGGGGTTTCCGGTAGAGCTGATGAGCATTTCAGGAGGTAAGGGAGTGAAACTGAGAGCTACGGTTACAGAATTCGGACCGGTTCTTCTGAGTAAAATATTAGAATTGAATGATACTCAGCAGAGTATTATGTCTATTGTTTTTAAATATTGTGATGATAAAGGTCTTCCGTTAATTGATCTGAATGACTTAAAGAAAGTATTGCAGTATGTGACGGATAATGCTCAGGGAAAGGCAGAGCTTGCTGCCAATTACGGATCAATAGCTCCGGCTTCCTTAGGTGCTATTCTCAGGTCTATTGTGGCGTTGGAGCAGCAGGGAGCTTCCAGCTTTTTTGGGGAATTAAGTTTTGATGTCCAGGATTTACTTGAAACAAGAGACGGAAAAGGGGTCGTGAATATTTTAAGAGTGGCTGAAATACAAAGTAAACCACAGTTGTTCTCCACGTTCATGCTTTCGCTTTTCGCAGAAATATATATGACATTCCCAGAAGAAGGGGATAGTGGAAAACCAAAATTAGTGCTGTTTATTGATGAAGCGCACCTTATTTTTGATGAAGCCTCAAAAGCTCTTTTATCACAGATTGAAACCATGGTGAAACTGATCCGGTCAAAAGGAGTTGGAATTTATTTTATCACGCAGATTCCTGGTGATGTTCCTGAAAATGTATTGTCACAATTAGGACTAAAAATACAGCATGCACTCAGAGGTTTTACCGCAAAAGATAAAAAAGAGATCACAAAAGCAGTTGAAAATTATCCGACCACGGAATTTTATAATGCTTCAAGTCTGATTCAGAATTTAGGAATTGGAGAAGCATTTGTAACGGCTTTGGACGAAAAAGGGATTCCTACACCATTGGTACATACTTACCTGATTTCTCCGGAATCAAGAATGGATGTTCTGAGCGACGCTGAAATTTCCGAGCTTACATCGAAATCTGCTTTAGTAGCCAAGTATGAAGAGGCTGTAGACAGAGAGTCTGCCTATGAAATGCTTACGAACAGAATGGAACAGGCTGCCCAGAATCCTGCATCCAATCAACGAACAAAACCGGTAAAAGAAGAACCGGGGATGTTTGAACAGGTGCTGCAAAGCAAAGCAGGAAGAACTTTTACCACAACCTTAATGAGAGAAGGGGCAAAAGCTATTCTTGGAATGTTTGGCCTCGGAGGTCGAAGAAGATAGTTGAAAAGAAAGAGGGCCTGTTATGTTTTTGATATATTTTTCGTTACTTTAGCAGGTTATCTTGATTGACGAAGAAAATATCAGGACCACAGGATTATTAATTTAATTAAAAATATCAGTTAACGGGAAATAAATGTATTCGATTATAGATATAGAAAGTAATGGTGCAGGTTATAGAAATGAATGCATTATAGATATTGCCATCTACAGATATGATGGTCAGAAAATTACGGACCAGTTTATATCTCTTGTAAACCCCGAAAGTGATATCACACCTTTTGTACAGAAACTGACCAGTATTACCCCAAAAATGGTCAAAACGGCACCGAAATTTCATGAAATAGCCAAAAGAGTTATAGAAATAACTCAAAACACCACCCTGGTTGGGCATAATATTGACTTCGATTACCGGATGCTCCGTCAGTCTTTTAAAAGGCTTGGCTATGATTTTAAAATCAATACATTAGATACCATTCCGCTGGCTAAAAAACTCATTCCCGATGAGGTAAGTTACTCGTTAGGGAAATTAGTGAAATCATTAGGGATTCCTTTGACCAATCATCACAGAGCTGAGGGCGATGCAAGAGCGACCTTGGAACTCTTCAGGCTTTTAGTATCAAAAGATATCGAAAACGAAATCATCCAGAAGCAACATGAAGAGTCCAATGCCAAAACCTATATCAATAAGATCAAAGAGCTGACCCAGGATCTACCGAATGAAAAAGGATTTATTTATTTCCAGAATGAAGCCGGGAAGATTATTTTCTCAGATTATGTTCAGGATATCAATAAATTTTCCAAAAAAGTTTTCAATTCCAAATCTAAAAAATGGGAACAGGTTCAGAATAATGTAGGACAGATCAATTTTGAACTTACCGGAACGGATATTATTGCCAAGCTCATTCTGAATTCTAAGAATGTTAAGAAGAAGGAAGTCCTGCCTTTTGGGCTTTATTCCAGAAATAATAAATATGTTGTTGAAAAAAACAACCTTAATAAAACTGAAAAACCGATTTTAAAATTCAGATCTTTTACCCAGGGAACGAAGGCTGTTCAGTTTCTCGGAGCATTACCCGAATATAAAGACTCTGCCGTCCTGAAACAAAAAATAGACTTTAGAAAAAGAAATGAACTGTGGTTGGGGTCCGGAAGAAAATTGGGTGAAAAGTTATTTTTAATCATTGAAAACGGAAAGGTGATATCATTTGGTTTTTATGAACTGTTTACGCAGATACAAACCTTAAACAAGCTTGCTAAGCTGAAAATTGATCTTCCTTTACCTGCGGGTGATTTGATTAATGAGTTACAGCTGGCACTCCTTCGTGGCGATTTTGAAACACTGCCGTTACCAAAATAATAGAAGAATTTGCACTTTACAGATTTTGTCGGAAAGAAAGTGCTTTTCAAATCAAATTTCTTAAAAGTAAAAAATAAATAGTATTTTTGCAAAAAATAAAAATAAGCAATGCAAAATTTTAAACAAATAAAAACTGGAAAAAAGGGAGCTATTAAGTTCTCTAAGGTTTGGAATATTTAAAAGAGTTGTCTTGCATAAAAAATAATTAATGTGGTGGACTCTTTTTCGAAGGATCTGCCTTTTTTTATGTTAAAAATGAAATTATGAATTCAAAAGAATTATTAAAGATTGCCAATGAGTTTGGTACACCAGTGTATGTTTACGATGCTGAATCCATCAAAATTCAATACGAAAAACTTACATCTTCTTTTTTAAAACACACTAAGTTCTTCTATGCAGCGAAGGCATTGACAAATATCAATATCCTTAAGTATGTCAAGAAGCTGGGTGCTTCTTTGGATTGTGTATCTATTAATGAAGTTAAACTTGGATTAAAAGCAGGATTTACGAAAGAAAAAATATTGTTTACTCCCAATTGTGTTGACTTGGCGGAAATAGAAGAAGCAATGACTTTTGGAGTTCATATTAACATTGATAACATCTCTATTCTTGAGCAGTTTGGGAATAAATATGGAAATTCTTACCCTATTTTTGTGAGAATTAACCCGCATATTTTTGCCGGAGGAAACTATAAAATTTCAACAGGTCATATCGACAGTAAATTCGGGATTTCAATTCACCAGCTTCGCCACATCGAAAGAGTGATGAAGAGTACAAACGTTAATGTGGAAGGTCTTCACATGCATACGGGAAGTGAGATTAAAGATCCGGAAGTTTTCCTTCAGGCTTTAGATATTATGCTCGAGCTTTCAGAACATTTCCCGAACCTGAAGTATCTTGATATGGGTAGTGGTTTCAAAATTCCTTATCAGGATAGCGAAGAAGAAACTGACGTTAAAACATTAGGTAGAAAAGTAGAAAAAGTGTTAGCCGACTTTGCTAAAACAACAGGAAGAAAATTTGAGCTTTGGTTCGAACCGGGAAAATTTTTAGTTGGAAAAAGCGGTTATCTTTTAGTGAAAGCTAATGTAATCAAGCAGACGACTGCTACTGTTTTTGTGGGAGTAAACTCTGGTTTTAACCATTTGATCCGTCCAATGTTCTACGATTCTTATCATTTAATTGAAAACTTGTCTAATCCAAAAGGAGCGGAAAGAATTTATACCGTAGTAGGGAACATCTGCGAAACAGATACTTTTGCATGGGACAGAAAACTGAACGAGGTGAGAGAAGGTGATATCCTTGCTTTCCATAATGCCGGAGCGTACGGTTTTGAAATGAGTTCAAACTTCAATTCAAGATTAAAGCCTGCTGAGGTTTTATTCCTTGATGGAAAAGCGCATTTGATCCGTAAAAGAGATGAATTCGAAGATTTATTGAGAAATCAGATTGAAGTAGTTATCTAAATCAAATATATAATACATCAACGGCTGTCCTTTGGATGGCCGTTTTTATTTTCAATACTGTGGTCATCAAGGTTTAAAAATCTTTTGGCTGGTCGGGAAGTTACATTCTGTAGGGATGGGTTTATTATTAAATTACCATTTTTTAACATTGAAACCCCGGGAAGGTTTCATTTTAATTAGCTAAATTTGATAGGGATACAGATTTTTCAAGGCTGTATTTTCCTTACATATAAACACCAAACCTAATCAATTATGGCTAAAAATATAGCAGAGCAGATTGTAGAAATGCTCGAAAATGCCAATGTGAAAAGAATTTATGCAGTAACCGGAGACAGTCTCAACCATTTGAATGTAGCCGTAAAAAAAAGCAGTATTCAATGGATTCATGTGAGACATGAAGAAGTGGGAGCTTATGCCGCCGCTGCTGAGGCTGAGCTGGACGGCCTTGCTGTATGTGCAGGAAGCTGTGGTCCGGGACATGTTCACCTGATCAATGGGGTGTATGAGGCACACCGTTCCCATGTTCCGATGTTGGTTATTGCTTCCACTATCCCCAGTGAGGAAATGGGCATGGACTATTTCCAGGAAACGAATACGATAAAGCTGTTTGATGACTGCAGTCATTATAATCAGATGATTACGAGACCCGAGCAGGTGCAAAGAATACTCCAGACTGCTATTCAGCATGCTATTTCTAAAAAAGGAGTAGCAGTAATCGGCCTTCCGGGAGATGTTTCTGAACTGGATGCAGAGGAAGCGGCTACTTCCGCTCAGTTATTTAAAACCCACCCTGTGATCAGACCTTCAGATGATGAGCTGAAACACCTGGCAGAACTGGTGAATGAAAATAAAAAAGTTGTCCTATACTGTGGAATAGGAGCGGGTGCAGCCAATGAAGAAGTGGTGGAATTATCAAAATTATTAAAAGCCCCGGTGGGATATTCATTCCGTGGGAAAATGGCCATTCAGCCAAATAATCCCAATGAAGTGGGGCTTACCGGACTATTGGGATATCCGTCGGCTTACCATGCGATGCATGAAGCAGATCTCGTTATACTTCTGGGAACAGATTTTCCGTATCAAAAGTTTATGCCGGTCAAAAATAAAATCATACAGATTGATGAAAGTCCCGAAAGACTGGGAAGAAGAGCTAAGCTGGAATTGGGGCTGACGGGAGATGTGAAAGAAACAATTAAAGCCCTGCTTCCCATGCTGAAGGAAAAAACAGATGATCATTTTCTCAATGAACAGCTGGCATTCTATGAAAAAGTAAAAGAGAATCAGCTTACGTATGTTAAAGATTTTGGAAAAAAAGATGCTATTCAGCCGGAATATGTGGCATATACCCTGGATCAGCTTGCCAAAAAGGATGCTATTTTCACCGTAGATACTGGGATGTGTTGCGTCTGGGGAGCAAGGTTTATTACAGGAACAGGAGAACGGAAAATGCTCGGTTCTTTTAATCATGGATCGATGGCCAATGCAATGCCAATGGCTATTGGAGCTTCTTTAGCTCATCCGGAAAGACAGGTGATTGCCATGTGTGGAGATGGAGGATTGTCAATGCTCTTAGGAGATATGGCAACCATTTTTCAGTATAAACTTCCCATAAAGCTGATTGTTTTTAATAACAGAACATTGGGAATGGTAAAGCTGGAAATGGAAGTGGGAGGAATGCCGGATAATGAGACTGATATGATTAATCCTGATTTTGCTATGGTGGCTCAGGCAATGGGATATCCGGGGAAAAATGTTCATGATCCTGAAGAGGTGGAAAATGCAATTAAGGAGTGTTTAGAATATAATGGTCCTTACCTTCTGAATATATTCACCAATCCTAATGCACTGGCCTTGCCCCCTAAAATTGAATTTGATCAGGTCATAGGCATGACAAAATCAATGGCTCAGCTGATGCTGGGTGGAAAAATGGAAGAAGCTTTTGAAACGGTAAAATCTAATTATAAGCATATTAAAGGATTGCTGTAAACTGAAATTACATTGTGATTTCTTAAACTCAACATAAAACTTCATACTGATTGTGTGAAGTTTTTCTTTTTTATAAGGAATGTAAATATTTACCTTTGTTTATTATTATATATAGACAATGAAGACGATATTTTTATTTCTTGCGCTTTGTGTTGGCAATTTTTCATTTGCCCAGGATCTTGAAGACAGAGATGATTCTTTTATCACAGAGAACAACAAAAATATTTTGAAAATAGATATTAAGGAGCCTTTTATGCAGGTTGTTGTTAAATGCAATGATTTTAAACCTGCTGCTTATGAAGGAGGAGCAGCTGCGTACAAAGAGATACTGAGAAAGTATATGTACACTTATCTGAATTCTGACTTCTACACCCTGACAGGAGATTTTACATTTACCTTAACAATTGATGAAGCTGGAAAAGTGATTGATATTGCGGGAGCCCCTAAAGTACTTCATAGTGAAGTTTTCTTTGATGATATGCAGTATGTGGTGAGGAGGATAAAGAAAAACTGGATGCCTGCAACCTGCAATGGTCAGCCTGTAAAATCTGAAATGAAATTGAGAATGAGCCTGACTTCTTTATCCGTAGACATATAATATGAAAAAATATATTGTAATCCTCTTCCTTCTTTTCAGCTTTTTGGGGTATTCCCAAGAATCAAAACCACAGAATGAAAGTGTAACCAATTCGCAGAATGCTGAATTTCCAGGCGGAGATGCTGCTTTTACTCAGGAGTTTTTAAAAATGATTCATGCTTATATCGATTTAAAGAAGTATGCCGTGAATGGACAGTTCGTTTTTGTTTTTGATGTGAACACGAATGGGAAAGTTGAAAATCTTGATGTCTTGCCCAAAGTAAAAAATAGCGAAATGTTTATTGATGATATGCAGTTTGCTATCAAAAGAGTAAAAAAGAAATGGAAGCCGGCGATTAAAGATGGAATACCGGTGGTTTCTAAAAAAATAATTAAAATCAATTTTACATCAGATCATTTTGACCATGGAGATTAGAAAATAAGTTCTTGGTATGTTTTTAAAAAGAACCCGTGTAAGTATTTGAAATTTAATGATTTGATTATACTTTTATTTCTTAAAACTAGGTTTTAAAAAGGGTATAATACTTCAGCAGAATCTCCTGACATTCTGTCACAATATTTTGTATCTTTGCAAACTTATCTGTTTGTGATTTAAGTTTTCAGGATCTATGCCCTGAAATTTAAATTCCGAACCTTAAATTGATTATTGTGCAAGAAAAATATATAGACGAAACAAAGCAAGGGGAAGCTTTTGCAGTGGCTGAAAAACCTGAAAATTCTAAAAAATTATTTTTAGAAAGCTACGGGTGTCAGATGAATTTTTCTGATTCTGAGATTGTTGCTTCTATTCTTAATGAGCAGGGATACAATACAACAATGAAGGTGGAAGAAGCGGATCTTATCCTTCTCAATACATGTTCTATTCGTGAAAAAGCAGAACAGACTGTAAGAATGCGTCTTTCTCAGTTCAAAAATCTTAAGAAAGAAAGACCGAATATGACGGTAGGAGTTCTTGGATGTATGGCTGAGAGGCTAAAAACCAAATTTTTGGAAGAAGAGCAGCTGGTTGATCTTGTTGTGGGACCTGATGCTTATAGAGATCTCCCTAACCTTTTAAAAGAAACCGATGATGGTAGAGACGCCATCAATGTCATACTCTCCAAAGAAGAAACCTATGCCGATATTAATCCTGTCCGTTTGGGTGGGAACGGTGTAACCGCTTATGTAACGATTACCAGAGGTTGTGATAATATGTGTACATTCTGCGTGGTTCCATTCACAAGAGGAAGAGAAAGAAGCCGTGATCCACATTCTATTATCGAAGAATGTAAAGAACTTAGCAATAATGGTTATAAAGAAATTACCCTTCTCGGCCAAAATGTAGACTCTTACTTATGGTATGGAGGAGGTCCTAAAAAAGATTTTGCTAAAGCTTCTGAGATGCAGAAAGCTACAGCTATTAACTTTGGGCAATTACTTGATTTGGTAGCGAAAGCGGTACCTGAAATGAGAATCAGATTCTCTACTTCGAATCCTCAGGATATGAGTTTGGATGTATTCCACATGATGGCTAAACACGAGAATATCTGCAGGTATGTACACCTTCCGGTACAAAGCGGAAGTAACAATATGCTTAAAGCCATGAACAGACAGCATACCCGTGAGGAGTATTTAGAGCTGATCAGAAAGGCTAAAGAAATTGTTCCTGATGTTTCATTTTCACAGGATATGATTGTTGGTTTCTGTGATGAAACGGAAGAAGATCACCAGGATACCTTAAGTCTTATGAAAGAAGTAGAATATGACTACGGCTATATGTTTGCTTATTCAGAAAGACCGGGAACTCCTGCTCACAAGAAGATGGAAGACAATATTCCGGCGGATGTGAAGCAAAGACGTTTAGCTGAGGTTATTGCACTACAGGGAGAGCTTTCCAGAAAAAGAATGATATCTTATGTAGGAAAAGTACATCAGATTCTGATTGAAGGAATCTCTAAGAAAAACAAAAACCAATGGAAGGGTAGAAATTCCCAGAATGCCGTTTGTGTTTTTGACCAACTTGAAGGGCAGAAAATAGGAGACATTGTGGACGTTTTTGTTTATGGCAATACGCAAGGCACACTTTTAGGGAGAATGGTTGAATAATTTGAAGTTTTGATAAAAGCAATCTGTTTTCTAGCCTTGTTTTCCTGTATTCTGATCTCGTGTCAGACAGAGAAAAAGGTGAGTAAATATCCCAATACGGTTGGAGATATTGAATTTGACAGGAAATTAGATGCCGCAGATTTTAAAAAATGCGGAGCCGGAAAAGATAAACCCTTCAGTTTTCAGTATTATCACGGTGCAAAAGGGTTTGATTACAAAGGAGAAAAGATTGCCATTGTAGAAAAACTGAAAAAAGAAAATATTTATTCTGAAAATAAGAGTAACGGTTTTATTACCGTCAGATTTTTAGTAAATTGTGAAGGAAAGACAGGACTGTTCAGGTTACAGCATATGAGCCCGGATCTGAAAGATACAGTCTTGGATGTAGAATTGGAAAATAAGCTGTTACAGTTTACCCAATCATTAGATGGATGGATTCCAAAGGAAATCAATGGTTCTAAAGTAGACTATTATCAGTATTTAACCTATAAAATTGAAAATGGAAAAGTTTCAGAGGTATTACCTTAGCTTTTTGTTACTTATAGTGTATACCAATACTATTGCACAGGTTAACTGTAACGCAATAGAGGGAGAGGACTGTAAAAAAGCTTGTGAGTTATACAATCTGGCTTCCGATTTTCAAGGGTACAGAGCATCTCAGGAAGGCTTTGATAAAGCTATTGAGTTGTGCCCGGATTTTGCCAATGCCTATATGGAGAAGGCGGTTCCATATCTTAAAAATGGAGATTTTGTAACATGGAAGGGGTTAATTGACAAGGCGGTTGCCCTAGACCCTAAAATGCATTTAGGATACAGAGGCTGGTGCAAATTTCAGTTTTTAAGAGACTATAGTGGTGCTATTCTGGATTTAGAAACACTAAAAAAATATTATCCTGAAGATTTGGGGAGATCTCAAAACGGAGATTATAACCTGAGCATAGTAAAAGCTATGTCTTACAGTGCTTTAGGACAGAAAGAAAAGGCTGCCGGAATTATCGAAAGACAGCTGGCCACCAGAGGGTATGTAAAGGGAATGTTTGATCATTACCAGCTGGGCGTAACCTATTTTGAGCTGGGGAAGTATGATAAAGCCCTGGAAAATTTTGAACAACAAAGCAAAGAATACGACTTTGCTGAGAATATATACTTTAAAAGTAAAGTTTCGAAAATAAGAAACAAAGATTATTTGGATTTAAAAACGTTGGCATTGCAAACGTACGATGAAGGAAAGACCATGAAAGATGTCTACACTCATCATTTTAACAAGATCTACAGAAAGCAGATTGAAGAGCTGTAGATTATATTAAATCAATAATCAAACATTTACTTATGAGCAACGAGTTACAAAACATAAAAAACCGCTTTGGAATTATCGGAAATTTTCCGGCACTTAACCGGGCTTTAGAAAAGTCTATCCAGGTAGCACCTACGGATATTTCCGTTTTGGTGATTGGAGAAAGTGGAGTGGGAAAAGAATTTATTCCAAAAATCATCCATTCAGAATCGAGACGAAAGCATCAACCTTATATTGTAGTTAACTGTGGAGCTATTCCTGAAGGAACTATAGACTCTGAATTATTCGGACACGAAAAAGGAGCTTTTACAGGGGCTACCGCCACTAGAAAAGGATATTTTGAAGTAGCTGATGGCGGGACTATATTTTTGGATGAGGTGGGAGAGCTTCCCCTACAAACACAGGTTCGTCTTTTAAGGGTACTGGAAAGTGGTGAATTTATGAAAGTAGGTTCTTCACAGGTTCAGAAGACCAACGTAAGGATTGTAGCCGCTACCAACGTTAATATGATGAAGGCTATTCATGACGGAAGATTCCGTGAGGACTTATATTACCGTTTGAATACCGTTCAGATAGATATGCCTCCTTTAAGAGAACGGAAGGGAGATATTCATTTGTTATTCAGAAAATTTGCAATAGATTTTGCAGAGAAGTACAGAATGCCGGAACTTGAATTGGAACCCAGTGCCGTTCATTATATTGAAAATTATTCTTTCCCGGGAAATATCCGTCAGTTAAGAAATCTTGTGGAGCAGATGACTGTGGTAGAGAGGAATAGAAATATCACAGCCGAGAAGCTTGCAGAATATATCCCAATGGAAACGCATCTTCCGATGGTGGTCAATAATCAAAATACACCCAAGCAAAATGATTTTGGAAGTGAGAGGGAGATTATGTACAAAATTCTCTTTGATATGCGAAATGATATCAATGATTTAAAATCCCTAACTTCGGAATTGATAAAGAACAGAGGAGCAGGTGACTTGAGTAATCAGGAGAAAAACCTGATCAATAGAATCTATACTCCGGAAAGCCAGCCGCAGGTAAGCCAGGGATCTTTATTATATTTTGAAAATAATAATGATACCCAGACTGTTCAGAACCCAACCATTATCTCAACGCAGGATGATAGCTATGAAGATATTGAAGACATTGAAGTGGAGGAAAATAAACCGGAATCCCTTTCTCTTCAGAATAATGAAAAAGATCTGATTGTCAAAGCGTTGGAAAAGCATAAGGGACGTAGAAATAGGGCGGCAGATGAATTGGGAATTTCACAGAGAACTTTGTATAGAAAAATAAAACAGTATAATCTGGAAGACTAATCCTGTATAAGGGAATTGGATTCTATGAAATAAAATAAAAGATGAATATTAAGATTAAAAATATTAGTCTGAAGAGACCAATATTAGTTGGGGTACTTTTCGTTTTGCTGGGAGTTCTAAACTCATGCTACAGCTTTACAGGATCATCCCTGACAGATGAAAAGACCGTTCAGATCAATGAGTTTCCGAATAATGCGGCTCTTGTAAACCCTACATTGTCCCAACAGTTTTCTACCGATATTCAAAATAGATTTCTGCAGAGAACAACATTGAAAGGGACTAAAGAAAATCCTGATATTCTGATAGAAGGGGAAATTTCAGATTACAGTATTTCTCCTACTACCATTAGTTCCAATACCCAGACAAATCCTTCTGGTGGAGTGATACAACAGGCTCAAAACAGACTTGTAATCACAGTGAAAGTACATTATGAAAATAAAGTACATCCTGATTCCAGTTTTGACAGAACCTACACAGATGAAGCTGCTTTTAATAGCAATTTATCACAAAGTGAGATCGAAGCATCTCAGGTGAAAATTGTTACAGAAAGAATAATTAATAAGATATTTAACGACATTGTAGCGAATTGGTAAGATGAATCCAAGAGTTTTAGAATTAATAAAAAATCCGAAAAATATTCAGTCAGAAGATCTTCATCTTTTGAAAGAAGAGATTCACGCTTTTCCCTATATTCAAAATATTAGGGCACTCCACTTATATGGGGTACATCTTTATGATAAAGAAAGCTATCAGAAGGAGCTTTCCTTAACGGCAGCGTACACTACAGATAAAAAAATTCTTTATCAGCTGATCAATGGAGTGATTCAGCAAAGTCCTAAACCTGAAACTACAGAAGAAAAACAGGCTTCTGAAAACGCTCAGAAATCTGCCCGATATTCTTTTAATAAAGAAAAAGTCTTTCCTATCAAAAGAGAAGAGTCTTCTGAAAATGAAGTGAAGGAAGAAGAAGGTGTTTCATGTGTTCTGGAAGCCTCACAAAGTATTGAACCTATTTATGTTAACGGTGAACGTAACAGAATTCTTTTTGAAGGAGAAGAGAATTTTCTTGATGAAGAGCATACGGAAAAGATTGATCTTGAATCTACCCTAGAATCAGGGACGTTGGTTACTCAGAAACCTGTATCTCAAACAGTAGCAGAAGATATAAAAGAGGAGGAAAAAGAAGAAAATACAGGAGAAAGTTTCACGCCTGAAACCATTATTAATGAAGATGAAATTTCTTCAGAACCTGAAGAAGAGGAGATTGAGAAAGAAGAGGAAGTAAGCTTCCACGAAGTAGAAGCCATAGCACCGGAACTTACCGTTGAGGAAGAAACCGTTCGGGAGCATGAGGAGGTAGAGGAAAATATAGAAGAAGCCAATACCGTTTCTGATAAAGAAGAAATTGCTGATGAACCTGAGGCCGAAATTAGTTTCCATGGGACAGATTCATTTATGCCGGATGTCAAAATTCAGGTAAATGAAGAAGAAACAATAGAAAACACGGAAATTTCACAACCTAATGTAAACAAGCATGAAGACGAAATGAGACGTCTGATTGAAGAGGTTGAGAAAAAAATGAAAGAGGCTAAAGTTGTTCCTCAGGAAGAAAAAGAGGAACCGGAAGTCGTTGCTGATCATGAAATAAGTTTTGCAGAAACTCAAAATTTCCATTTCTGGTCCACAGAAAAAGAAGAACCTGCTAAAGAGGAGCCTTCACAGACAGCTCCGGTAGAAGAAAAAGATGAAATTTCTTCAGAACCTGAAGAAGAGGAGATTGAGAAAGAAGAGGAAGTAAGCTTCCACGAAGTAGAAGCCATAGCACCGGAACTTACCGTTGAGGAAGAAACCGTTCGGGAGCATGAGGAGGTAGAGGAAAATATAGAAGAAGCCAATACCGTTTCTGATAAAGAAGAAATTGCTGATGAACCTGAGGCCGAAATTAGTTTCCATGGGACAGATTCATTTATGCCGGATGTCAAAATTCAGGTAAATGAAGAAGAAACAATAGAAAACACGGAAATTTCACAACCTAATGTAAACAAGCATGAAGACGAAATGAGACGTCTGATTGAAGAGGTTGAGAAAAAAATGAAAGAGGCTAAAGTTGTTCCTCAGGAAGAAAAAGAGGAACCGGAAGTCGTTGCTGATCATGAAATAAGTTTTGCAGAAACTCAAAATTTCCATTTCTGGTCCACAGAAAAAGAAGAACCTGCTAAAGAGGAGCCTTCACAGACAGCTCCGGTAGAAGAAAAAGAGGAAATTTCTGAACCTGTAGAAGTACCAGATACTATAGAAGTTATACAGGAAGAAGAAGCCGTTTCGGAAATCCAGTCTGGATGGAAGCCGATGAGCCTTGAAACCAATATGCCGGATTCCTTAATTGCTAAACCTGGAAAAGTTTCCGAACCTAAAATAGAAGCGTCATTACAGGATGAAACTCCTGAAATGGAGGCAGAGACAGAGGGGAAAAGTGAGAGTGTCACAGCTGTAGAAGAATTTGAAAATATAATGGAAGTATCTGATACAGAGGTTGTACAGGCTATAGAAGAAGCTCCCGAACTGCCGGAAGATGATGCCCCTGAAAATGCTGAAGATAGCGCTCATACACAGGTGGCAAAAGAAGAAGCTCCGGTGATGAATGTGTCATTCTTCGGGACTGATATTTCAAGTTTGAGGGTTTCGGAAGGAAGGAAAGAAGCTAATGAAGATTCAATGAAAGAAGAAACAGTGCAGGAAGTTCCGGTACAGAAAACGGTTCAGCCTGTTGTAGACAGCAATGTTCCCGGTTTTATCAATACATGGCAAAGCTGGCTGAAAATCGACAGACCGGAAGAGGTTGAAAAAGAAAAACCTGAAAAGAAGATAAAAGTTATTGATAACTTTATTGAAAACAATCCTAAAATCAGTCAGTTAAAAGAAGAAAGTTCTTATGTCGTTAAAGAGAAGAATGATGATATCTCCCATTTGATGACAGAAACATTGGCTAACCTTTATTTTGAACAAAAGCTATATACAAAAGCGATAAAAGCATTCGAGATATTAATTAAGAAAAATCCGGATAAAAAAGGATATTTTGAATCTAAAATCAAGGAAATAAAAGATTTTAGAAGTAAAAACTAAAAAAATGTGCTGTCCGGGAGACAGCACATTTTTTATAAGGTATCATGAGGCTCTTTACGGCCCCGTAACTTCTTCCAGGCTTTCCGTCCGAAGACAACTACCAGAATAATAAGTAAGACGGCTAAAATAGCCGCTACGACCGGCATGGCCATTGCCAGGATAGACATCACACCTGCTCCTGCAGTCTCAGTAGTTCCCACGATGGGGTTTCCCAAACCTCCGGTTGTTGCTGTAGAGGCAGCACGTATTCCTGCGAAACCGGAACTTATCGTTGCGGCTGTTCCCCCTCCTGCAATAAGAGCTAACGCCCACTGGGGAAATGTTTCCAGGCCTGCAAACTGACTGGCAAATAATACAGATCCGGCTACGGCAGCCATTGGAACAGAAACCGTATCCAGCAAATGATCTATAAAAGGAATATAATAGGCCAGAATCTCCGCTATAGTAGCAATACCGGTGGTAATGAGTGCCGGCAGACCGGAGAGCCATTCAAAATTTTCACTCATAGGAATCCAATGGAAGTAAGAAGCCAGGCTTACAAAAAACATGGGAAGAAAGACTCGGAATCCTGTGGCTGCAGCCAATCCAATGCCGATAAAAGCACTGAGAATGTAAGAAAAATAGGGAATATGGTCTAACATATTAATTTTCAGATTTATTGTTTCCCTTAAAATTACAAAAAGTATCCCACTTAATGAAAACTTAAATTCATAAAGATAAGTGGGTGAAGATGCCTCAAGTATGGTTTCAAAAAAGAAGATGATAAAAACAGAAATCTGCTTACCCTATAAATCTGAATGCCAAAATAGCATTTACAAATTTTATTGAATAAGCAGATATCTGTATGGTATATATTGCCGTTATGGCTTTTTTTGTGCTTCGCAGAGCTTGATAAACTGGGCCTCTACATCCTGATATTTTTGAGGCATTTCCGAGGAAACCCAAAATAGCATAGCAAGGGTTTTGTCTCCGAATGCGGTCTCAAATAACCCTTTGTTCAGACGGTAACATTCTCTCAGAAGTCTTTTCAAACGGTTTCTGTGAACCGCTTTTTTAAAATATCTTTTAGAAACAGAAACCCCGAACTTGACGCTTTCTACCGGAAGATTAGGCTTATCTTTTAAGATGATTATTCTTAGATTTCCACAGGTTCTCCATTTACCTTTTTCGAAAAGTAAAGCGATCTCTATATTTTTTTTGAGTTTTTCAGCTCTGGGGTAGGTAAAATTTTGCATTAATCTTGTTTCAATAAATAATTGATGACTTCAGAGGCTGCATACAGACCGAAAATTGCCGGAATATAGCTTATAGTGCCATAGAAAGATCTTTTGTAATTAGCTCCATCGGTCATCTTAAGGCTTTCCTCATTTTGAAGTTCGTTGGAAAAAACACATCTAAATCCTTTATTAATTTTTTCTTTTTTAAGCCTCTTTCTTATTTGTCTGGCCAGGAAACAGTTTTGTGTTTTACTGATATCTCTTACCATAACCTTGCTGGGATCGGTCTTTCCACCGGCTCCCATAGAGCTTACAAGTTTTATTTTTTTTCTTTTAGCGGCCCGGATAAGGCATAATTTAGGGGTCACACTGTCAATACAGTCCAGGATATAACTAAATTTACCTGAATCAAGCACTTCATCCATTCTTTCAGGATTCAGAAACTCATTGATTTTAATTAATTTTATCTCGGGATTGATGTCCAGAAGTCTTTCTGCAACTACTTCTACCTTATGTTTTCCAATGGTAGAATGCAAAGCCGGAAGCTGCCTGTTGATGTTTGTGATGTCTACGGTGTCGCCGTCTACAATCGTCATGCTTCCTACTCCCGCTCTTGCAAGAAATTCTGCAGCAAAAGAGCCAACTCCTCCCAGCCCTACAACCAGGACATTTGCTTTAGTCAGCTTTTCCAATCCTTCATCTTTAACTAAAAGCTCAGTTCTCTCGAGCCAGTATTTATCCATTTTTTATAGTGTGTAAATTTTCTAAAATTTGTTCATTGAGCTGTTCCAAAGAAATTCCCTTTATTTGTGATACTTTCAGATATAATTCTTCAATACCAAAATCTTCATTGTCCGTTTCTAAAAAGAATTTGTCTAATGGTGTGTTCTTTAAAACATTCTGCAAAGATAAATTATACAAAACAGCTTTTCCAAAACTCAGGTAAAAATTATGAGCCAGCAGGTCATCTGCAATTTTTTGTTTTTTGTTAAAACCATGGATAATCATAGCTTGTTCAGCCTTTTTTTTAAAAGAAATGACTTCGTAAAATTTTTTGACACAGTGAATAATGACGGGTTTTTTTACCTCATTGGCTATTTTGATCTGTTCCCAAAAGACATCCTCCTGAATTTTCTGATGAATCGCCACCAAAGAATCTAAACCGCACTCTCCAATAGCAAAGCCGTTTTGCGATATTGTATTTCTTACCCAGCTGAGCTGTTCTTCAATATTGTTAACGTCAATGTCTTTAGGGTGAATTCCTATTGAATATAGGGAATCTGATGGAATTTCTTCAATATTTACATTGTAAATTCCATATCCGGTGTTTTTTTTATGATGATGAAAATCAAAAAATTCCATCCTCAAAAATACTATTATTTAGAATTAATATAAAATTATTAAACAAACGTTTACAAATGTGTTAAAAATTTCTTAACTTTACTCAAAGTGCACTTCATGAAGAAAAAATTTACAGAAAAACAGATTCACATTTTAGACATTGCTGAAGAATTAATAGCAAAAAAAGGATACGAGGGAACTTCTGTAAGAGATATCTGCTCAAAAGCAAATATCAACGTAGCAATGATTTCCTATTATTTTGGTTCTAAAGAAAAGATGATGTCTTATCTCTACCAATATAGAGTGCTGAAAACCAGAGAGAATTTTTCAGAATTTGCAGATACAATCAAAGAAGGAAAGCCGGAAATGCAGATGAGAGAAATGATCAAATACATTGTATCACAGCTTTTCAAATACAATTATTTTCATGGCTTTGTTACGCAGGAACTTCGTCATACGGAAAACCTGAAGGATGAGCTGCTAGACTTCTACCAGCTGTTTGTAAGAAAACTGGATGAAGTCATAAAAAAAGGAGTAGCATCGGGAGTTTTTACTTTTACCCCGAAACCTGAAGATATTCTTACCATGATTATAGGGTCCACATTATTTGTGATCCGAAATAAAAACTTCTATGAACTGTATGTCCCAAGTAAAAATGAGGAAACCTATGCGAAAGAAGCTGAAAAGAAAGTGAGAATGAATCTTTTATTGAGTGTTTTTGCAATTTTGGGATACGCTGCAGACTAAAATTACGTTAAATATTCATAAAAAAAAATCTATTGACAAAAAAGTTATATTTTTGCAAATTAGTAAATCGGCTGTCTAATCCGAAAACTGTTGAATTTTTTATATGAAAAAATATATTTTAGGGCTGTTTGCTGTAGCAGTGGTTGCTTCATGTGCAAGCCGTCAGGAAAAAGCAATGAAGAGTGCTGATAAAGATTTTATCTTAAAAGCAGCGAATGACAACTTTGCTAAGAAAAAGTGGAAAAACGCACTGGCTCTTTATGACAGACTTACCAATCTGGTAGCAGGAACAGATGATTTTCCCAACGTAGGTTTCAATACAGCCTATGCAAATTATTACGATAAAAGTTATAAACTGGCAGGACACCAATTTAAAAATTTTGCGGTCAACTTTCCAAAAGATCCCAGAGCAGAAGAAGCAGCTTATATGTCTGCATTATGCTACTATGAAGGATCAATGGATTATAACCTTGACCAGTCCAGTACAGAATTAGCAATTAATGAACTTCAGGATTTCCTTACCAATTATCCAAATTCTGAAAGATCTAAAAATATCAGCCAGCTTATTGATGAGCTGACTTATAAATTAGAGTTTAAAGCCTATGAAAATGCAAGACAGTATTTCAAAATGGGCCAGTACAAAGCAGCGTATGTAGCACTTGAAAATGTGTTGGAAGATTTTCCGAGTACAAAACTTCGTCCGAAAATTTATGATTATATCATGAAATCTCGTTATGAATTAGCTGCAAAGTCTGTTTATGAACTTAAAGATGAGCGTATTGAAAGTGCACTAGCCTACACGAAGGTGGTAGAAAAAGAATTGCCTAATACGGAATATTCTAAAACGGCGGTAGATCTGCGTGGGAAATTGGAAAAAGAAAAGAAAGATTTCGTTGTTGTTAAAAAACAGGTGGAAGCTAGAATTGCCACTTTGAACGCAAAACAGAAAAAAGAGGAAGCAAAACTGGCTGAAAAGAATAAAACAGATCAACAAATCAAGGATCAGATCAGTAATGAAAAGAAAGCAATGCAGATCCAGAGGGATAGTGCGGCACTTAATACCCCTCCTCCAGCGGCGACTTTCAAAATTAAAAGATAATTCGTAAATTTGCCACCTTATAAATAAAATAATTTTCTCAAAATGAGTGTAAAAGATACAAAAGCCGAAGTAAATACTATTACTTACGACAAAGATAAGATTGAAGATAAAGTAGGTTCAATCTACGAAGCTATTGTTATCATGGGAAAGAGAGCAGAGCAAATCAATGCGGAGATCCGTACGGAACTTCACAATAAATTAGATGAATTTGCTGTTCACAATTCTACATTAGAAGAAGTTTTCGAAAACAGAGAGCAAATTGAAATCTCTAAACACTACGAAAAACTTCCGAAGCCAACTTCAATCGCTATTGAAGAATGGTTAAATGAAGATATTTATTTCAGAAAAACAGAAGAAAGAAAATAATCATCTGTATTTTTATAGACAAAGGTCATAAAGGAACTCGGTTCTTTTATGACCTTTGTTGTTTTAAACCCTGATTGTGGGAAAAAATAAGTATTTTAGTGTTTCAAAAAAAATTAGAACTAAATGAGTGTTTCCGGTAAAAAGATACTTATCGCAGTTTCCGGAGGGATTGCGGCTTACAAAATTCATTTTCTGATAAGGGATTTTGTAAAGAAAGGTGCCGAAGTACAGGTTATTATGACTCCCGATGCTGAACATTTTGTAACGAAATTAAGCTTGTCTACATTATCGAAAAAGCCTGTTTACTCAGACTTTTATGGAGATAACGGAAGCTGGAACAGTCATGTAGAATTGGCACTTTGGGCAGATGTAATGCTTGTAACGCCTTGTACAGCCAATACCCTATCTAAAATGATTCATGGGATGTGCGATAATCTGGTTATTGCCACATATATGTCTGCAAAATGCCCCGTATTTATTGCTCCTGCGATGGATTTGGATATGTATGTCCATCCGTCTACAAAGAAAAATATAGAGCTTGCAGAAAGCTTCGGACATACAATAATTCCTGCAGAAAACGGAGAATTGGCGAGTGGACTTATCGGACAGGGAAGAATGGCGGAGCCTGAAACCATTTTTAATGCAGTTGAAAATTATTTTAAGCCTGAAACTACAGGAAAAAGTCTTGAAGGAAAAACAGTATTGATTACTGCTGGTCCCACATATGAGGCGATCGACCCGGTGAGATTTATAGGAAATCATTCTTCAGGAAAAATGGGTTTCTCTTTAGCTGAAGAAGCTTCAAAGAGGGGAGCAAAAGTAATTTTAATTTCAGGACCTAGTGCTCAGGTGATTCATGATAAAAATGTTGAACTTCACAAAGTCACTTCTGCTAAAGAAATGCTGGCCAAAGTATTTGAGTTTTATGATACAATAGATATCGGAATTGCCAGTGCTGCTGTAGCAGATTATGCTCCAAAAGAAGTGGCTAAAGAAAAGATCAAGAAGAATGATGAAAATCTAACGATTGAGCTGGTGAAGAATCCCGATATCTTAAAAACGATGGGCGAAAAGAAAACCCATCAGTTCTTGGTAGGATTTGCCCTCGAAACACAGAATGAAGAAGAGAATGCCAAAGGAAAGCTTGAAAAGAAAAACCTTGATATGATTGTTTTAAATTCTCTGCGCGATGAAGGTGCAGGTTTTAAAAACGATACCAATAAAATTAAAATATTTACCAAAACGGAAAAGACAGAATTTAACCTTAAATCAAAAGATGAAGTCGCCAAAGATATTCTCAACTTTGTGGAAGCTCAGCTTTTAAAATAATTTTAATAAATTTCCGTTCTCAATTTTTAATAGACAATGAAAAAAATTATAAGCTTATTTTTTCTGCTTTTTATATACAGCATTAGCTTTTCCCAGGAATTGCTGGCAACCGTACAGGTAAACTCCCAACAATTGGGAGGAAGTAACCAGCAAGCTTATAAGGCTTTGGAAAAAAGTCTCAAAGACTTTATTAATAATACCAGCTGGACAGGAAAAAAACTACAGAATTTTGAAAAAATAAAATGTGGTTTCTCTATTGTTATTTCTGAAAGAACGGATAACAGATTTAAAGGTGCTATAGTAGTACAGGCTGTACGCCCTGTTTATAGCTCAAATTATGAATCTCCGTTATTAAACCTTCAGGATCAAAGATTTGCATTCGAATATATCGAAAATGAAAATCTTATATTTAATGAAAGACAGTTTTCCGGAAAGAACCTTACCGATGTAATCAGTTTTTATATCTATCTGATCTTAGGGTATGATGCCGACAGCTTCCAGTCTATGGGTGGCTCGCAATGGTTTTCAAAAGCCCAGCAGATTGCCCAGAATTCACAGAACAGAAATTATGAGGGATGGAATACGGTAAATGAACCAAGAAGTCGTACGATACTGGTTAATGAAATTTTGAATCCTAACTGGAGCCAATTGCGTTCTGTCATTTATACCTATCACAGAGCGGGATTGGATAATCTCTTTAACCAAGACCAGGGAGGAGCCAAAAAAGTGATTTTTGATGCTCTGATGCAGCTGAAAATGTATGAAAACTCATTCCAGCAGTCATACTTCTTCAATACCTTTATGGATAATAAAAGTGACGAGATCTTCAATATTTTTAATTCAGGGAATAATGGACCTGTCAATATTAATGATCTGAAACAGACCATGATTGTTCTTTCTCCAAAAAATATTGATAATAAATGGAATAAGTGGAAATAAAAGAATTCAAACATTCAGCTATTGAATACTGAACTCTAAAATTCTATATTTGCACTACTTAAAGTAACCAGCCCTTCATCCATGCTTTCGAGAATTTATATTAAAAACTTTGCCCTGATTGATACCCTTGAAGTGTCATTGAAAAACGGTTTGCAGGTAATCACCGGTGAAACGGGAGCAGGTAAATCTATTATTCTGGGTGCTCTGAGACTTATTCTTGGAGAAAGGGCAGATATAAAATCGGTTTCGAATGCAGAAGAAAAAAGTGTCGTAGAAACTGAATTTGCACTGAATAATCAGTTTAAAAAATTCTTTATAGAAAACGACCTTGATTATGAGCTTCAGACTATTATCAGAAGGGAAATTCTGCCTTCGGGAAAATCACGGGCATTCATTAATGATGTTCCGGTAACCCTGGATGTGCTTAAAGAATTTTCATCACAGCTGATCGATATTCATTCCCAGTTTGAAACTTCCAATCTTTTTACTTCAGAATATCAGTTTAAAATAATTGACGGACTTTCTGAAAATAAGCAGATCATTGAAGAATACCAACAGGTATTTTCTGATTTCCAGAGCTTGAAACTTCAGCTTAAAAAACTTCAGACACAGCTTTCCGAGACTAATAAAGAAAGTGATTATAAAGACTTTCTGCTTAATGAACTGGAAGAACTGAAGCTGGATGAAGTAGATTACGAAGAGATGCAGAATCAGCTCGCTATTCAGGAAAATGCAGGAATGATTTCTGAAAATCTGGGTCAGATCCTATCGAGATTCCACCAGGAAGAAATCGGAATTTTAACTTTCTTTAATGAAGCGAAGAATAAACTCTCCAGGATTTCCGAGATTTCAACCAGCTTTGCTGAGTTGGATCAGCGACTGGAAACTTCTTTTGTAGAAATAAAAGATATTATTTCCGAGCTTGAAAATGAATCTGAAAAAGTAGAAATTAACCCGGAGAACTTATTACTTCTCACGGAGCTTAATAATAAAATCAATGCCTTACTCTTAAAGCATAATGTCTCAGATGTAAATGAGCTGATAGAAGTGAGGAATGAACTGGCAGGAGATCAGAAAGGCGCTTCAGAATTGGAAGCACAAATTATTGAAACAAAAGAAAATATTTCTAATAAAGAAAAAATACTTCAAACTCTTTCTGAGAAACTTTCAAAAAACAGAAAAAAGAATGTTCCTGTTTTTGTAAAAAAAGCAGAAACTCTTCTTAAAAAACTGGGCCTTGAAAAAGCAAAAGTAGATATAGAGCTCCTTGATATTCCTGAATTTAATGCTTTCGGAAAAGAAAATATTCAGCTTTTATTTCAGGCGAATTCGGGATTCCCGTTACGGCCTATTCAAACGGCTATTTCCGGTGGAGAAAGATCGAGGGTTATGCTGGCCGTAAAGAAAATTATTGCTGAAAGTGATGATCTTCCCACTCTTATTCTGGACGAAATAGATACCGGAGTTTCAGGGAAAGTGGCTGAAGAAATCGGAAACCTTATGAGAGAGATGTCTAAAGATATGCAGTTGATTGTTATTTCTCATTTGGCACAGGTTGCTGCAAAAGGAAACGATAATTATAAAGTGGTAAAACAGGATATTTCAGGAAGAACCCAATCTACAATTATTCCTTTAACCGATGATCAGAAGCTAACCGAAATAGCACAATTACTTTCAGGAAGTAAAATTACAGAAGCTGCTTTAGCACAGGCTAAAGAATTGATCGGTTAAAAAGTGCTCACAGGCTTGTAGATTACCATTCTGTTACGTACCTTAATTCAAAAAAATAAACATGAGTTTAGAATCGCAAAATGTTACGGATTACCCTAACACGAATACCATATTCATGGTGTGGAGGCTTAATGATGTTCCACAGCTGAAAGATGTTTTCCAGGAGCTATGTGCTTTGGTTTTAAATCTTAATAATTCTGTTTTCAACAGATTCCCGGGCAGCAGAGCAAGCTGTGTGATGGGAATTGGCTTTGAAGCATGGAAAAAGCTAAGTCTTCCTACTCCTATGCCCAAGGAACTTGCGAATTTCGAAGAGATAAAAGGGATAAAGCATACTGCTGTTTCTACTCCCGGAGATTTGCATTTTCATTTAAGAGCAGACAATCAAAGTGTTATATTCGATATGGGTGTTGAAATCTCAAAACTATTAAGTTCCGTAGCAGAAAGTATTCTGGAAATTCATGGATTTAAATATTGGGATGCAAGGTCTATTCTTGGTTTTGTAGACGGAACAGAAAACCCACACGGAGAAGACCGTGATTATTTTGCGAAAATTGGAAATGAAGATTCTCAATATCAGGGAGGAAGCTATCTTTTTGTTCAGAAATATCTTCATAATATGGATGCCTGGAAAAGTCTTTCTACAGAAGACCAGGAGAAGGTAATCGGCAGATCAAAGGAAAATGATATTGAAATGTCTGATGAAGTAAAACCTTCAAACTCACATATTGCTTTAGCGAATGTAGAAGGAGAGAATGGTGAAGAACTTAAGATTGTAAGAGATAATATGCCTTTCGGAAACCCTTCTAAAAATGAATTTGGAACCTATTTCATTTCTTATGCAAGTACTTTTACCACTACGAAAAAGATGTTGACCCATATGTTTATTGGAGATCCTCCGGGAAATTATGACCGAATTTTAGACTTCAGTACAGCGGTAACGGGTACGCTCTTCTTTGTTCCAACCAGAAATATGCTTGACGAATTTTCAGGATAATATAAGAAAAAAGGCTGCTTCTTTACGGAGGCAGCCCTTTTATCAATTACTTACAGAGATGATATCAAATGACAATCTCAATCACACATTCCGATAGGAAGTTGGCACATGACAGTCTGGGAACATGGATAGTCTGTTTGTGCAACGCAACATGCCGAATATCCATTATAATAAGCAGGATATTTAAATTTCCCCTGGCAGTTTGATGCTGAATTTCCGCCTAATACTTCCTTTAAGCTTTGTCTCTTTAATTTCTTTAGGTTTTTCATGGCTTTTGTTTTGAAATTATATCACTAATTTATGAAAAAATAATACGCAAATCTGAATTTAATAAAAAATTGTTATTCAGTATTTTGCATCATTAAAAAAGCCTTGGGAATTCCAAGGCTTTTATTGATATATTGTGTTTGTAATCCTATTTCAGGCTTCCCACCATGTCTTCAGGTTTTACCCATTCATCAAACTGTTCGGCAGTTAAAAGCCCCAGATTTACAGCTTCTTCTTTTAACGTGGTCCCATTCTTATGGGCTGTTTTTGCAATTTTAGCTGCATTTTCATAACCAATATGAGTATTAAGAGCTGTTACAAGCATTAAAGACTTGTCAACAAGCTCTTTAATTCTCTCGTGATTAGGCTCAATTCCAACTGCACAGTGATCATTAAATGAAATACATGCATCGGCAATCAACTGGGCAGATTGTAAGAAATTGTAAGCCATAACAGGTTTAAAAACATTAAGCTCATAATTTCCCTGAGTTCCGGCAAAAGAAATGGTGGTATCATTTCCTAAAACCTGAGCACAAACCATAGTTAGCGCCTCATTTTGAGTAGGGTTTACTTTCCCCGGCATGATAGACGACCCAGGTTCATTTTCTGGAATGTGAATTTCACCAATTCCTGATCTTGGTCCTGAGGCCAATAACCTGATGTCCTGTGCAATTTTGAATAAAGATACGGCAAGCTGTTTTAAAGCACCATGACTTTCAACAATGGCATCATGAGCAGCAAGAGCTTCAAATTTATTTTCTGCAGTAATAAAAGGCAGGTTGGTGAATTTTGCAATATGCTCAGCTACTTTTACATCATAGCCGTTTGGAGTATTTAACCCGGTTCCTACTGCCGTTCCACCAAGTGCAAGTTCAGAAAGGTGAGGAAGTGTATTTTTTAAAGCTCTTAAGCCAAATTCCAGCTGAGCGACATATCCTGAAAATTCCTGTCCAAGGGTAAGTGGAGTAGCATCCATCAGGTGGGTTCTTCCGATTTTTACAACATCCTTGAATGCTTTGGATTTTTCAGATAATGTATTTTTTAATTTTTCTACAGCAGGTATCGTTACTTCCACTACTTTTTTATAAGCAGCAATATGCATCGCTGTAGGATAGGTATCATTGGATGATTGAGATTTATTGACATCATCGTTTGGGTGGATTTCAGATTTCTCTCCTAAAGTACCCCCATTATTGACATGTGCCCTGTTGGAAACAACTTCGTTGACATTCATGTTTGACTGAGTTCCCGACCCGGTTTGCCAAATAACCAGTGGGAACTGATCATTAAGTTTTCCTTCCAGAATTTCATCACAGACCTTAGCAATCATATCCCTTTTTTCAGCAGCAAGAACTCCCAAATCGCTGTTGGCGTACGCTGCTGCTTTTTTCAAATAGGCAAATGCTTCAATGATTTCGTGGGGCATTGAACCCTCAGGACCTATTTTAAAATTATTTCTGGAACGCTCTGTCTGTGCTCCCCAAAATTTGTCTGCAGGTACCTGAACTTCGCCCATGGTGTCTTTTTCTATTCTGTAATTCATTGTGATTGAAATTTTTATAAAGTTACTGATAACACCAGAATTTCGCAATTTATAATCATTATAAATATCAATTTTAATGACTGATTTTACTCATATTTTTTTACGGTAGCCGTATTTTTGTGCAAACAAAAAATTGAATGGAATTTAGATATCAGGATCCGTATCCAATTCAGAAAGATGATACGGTGTATAAAAAGCTTACATCAGATTATGTAAAAGTTGAAAAATTAGGAGACAGGGAAATCTTAACTGTAGATCCTAAAGGGTTGGAATTACTTGCTGAGGAAGCTATGGCTGACGTTTCTTTTATGTTACGTTCTTCTCACTTAGAGAGTCTTAGAAAAATTATTGATGATCCTGAAGCTACGGACAATGACCGATTTGTTGCTTATAACCTGCTACAGAACGCTGCAGTAGCTGCAGAGGGAGCTCTTCCTTCTTGTCAGGATACAGGAACAGCAATTGTAATGGGTAAAAAAGGAGAAAATGTATACACAGGAGTAGACGACGGTGAATTTTTAAGCCGAGGAATTTTCAATACCTACCAAAAAAGAAACTTAAGATATTCTCAGGTGGTTCCTTTAACTATGTTTGATGAGAAAAATTCAGGATCCAACCTTCCGGCACAGATTGATATTTATGCTAAAAAAGGAGATTACTATGAGTTCTTGTTTTTAACAAAAGGAGGAGGTTCTGCCAATAAAACATTCCTGTACCAAAAAACAAAATCTTTACTGAACGAAAAATCTCTTGAAGAGTTTATCAAAGAGAAAATTTCAGATCTTGGAACGGCAGCCTGCCCTCCGTATCACCTTGCTTTAGTCATTGGAGGAACTTCTGCAGAAGCGAACCTTGCGGCTGTAAAGAAAGCTTCGGCTAAGTATTATGATCATCTTCCGACGGAAGGAAATGAAGCCGGACAGGCGTTCAGAGATCTTGAATGGGAGGCTAAAGTTCAGAAAATATGCCAGGAAAGTGCTATTGGAGCACAGTTTGGTGGAAAATATCTTACCCATGATGTAAGAGTGATCAGGCTTCCAAGACACGCAGCTTCATGTCCGGTAGGAATGGGAGTTTCTTGTTCTGCAGATAGAAATATCAAAGGAAAAATTACAAAAGAAGGAATTTTCCTTGAGCAATTGGAACAGGATCCAAAGAGATTTTTACCAGCTACCCCTCCCCATTTGGAAGAAGCGGTAGAAGTTGATTTGAATAAGCCTATGCAGGATATTTTAGCTGATCTTTCAAAATATCCAATCAAAACAAGACTAAAATTAAATGGGACCCTTATCGTAGCAAGAGATATCGCTCATGCTAAGATTAAAGAACTGATAGATAGTGGTAAACCAATGCCAGAGTATTTCAAAAACCACCCGATTTACTATGCAGGACCTGCAAAGACTCCGGAAGGAATGGCATCAGGAAGTTTCGGACCTACTACCGCAGGAAGAATGGATGTGTATGTTGACGAGTTTCAAAGCCATGGCGGAAGTATGATCATGCTGGCTAAAGGAAACAGAAGTAAAGATGTTGCAGATGCATGTAATAAATACGGAGGATTCTATCTTGGATCTATCGGAGGGCCTGCAGCTATCCTTGCAAAGGATAATATTGTATCTGTAGATGTTGTGGATTTCCCGGAATTAGGAATGGAAGCTGTAAGAAAAATTGAAGTAAAAGACTTCCCTGCATTCATTATTACGGATGATAAAGGAAACGATTTCTTCGCAAATCTTGCCCACTAGTTAGTTTAAAATTAAAATAAATTATAAAATAGAGCCTATATCTTTTGTGTAAAAAAGAAAAAAGCTCTACTTTTGCCTAAAATCTAAAGAGAATGATAACTATTTTATCAGCATTTTGGCCGTTCTACCAGTTCCTATGGACTGTATTCTTTATTACTATGTTCTTAGTAGGGTTCTGGTGTATTTTTATGTTCTTCGGATTAGTCATTCCAATGTGGCTTACGGAAGGTTTGAAAGAATACTTTGGAAAAGTAAAGGCTTTCGATCCTGAAGATATCAGAAGAAAGAATATTTATGAGCAGGAAGGTGTAGAGGTTCTTTACAACCAACCTAAAGGTAACGGACCGTTCATTCACGATCACGGACATCATCATTAATTGATTGTCATTGCTTTTTCACCTTAATTCTGAAAAAGTAATATCAAAGCAAAACAACATATATAAACCGCTTAATTTTTTAGGCGGTTTTTCTATTTGTTATTTCTCAGGTTTTCAGGAGCAACACCAAATTTCTTTTTAAAAGCACGGGTGAAATTCTGTACATATTCATACCCACATTCAATAGCGATTTCTTTGATCATTACATCACTGTTGGTAATCATTTTTTTTGCCTTCAGCATTCTTAGTTCAGAAATATAATGGGAAATGGTTATATGATATTGACTCTTAAATTCCTGCCGGATGATATTCTGATTAATCCCGATCAGTTTTCCTATTTCCTCAGCCTTTATATTTCTGTGGTAATTTTCATCGATGTATTTCTTGATCATTTCAGGGGCCTTTGGGGCTGATTGTGCGCTGTTTTTTTCGTGGAACTGTTCGAATACAAGAATAAGCAGCTTGATGAGCTTTGCTTCAATAAATAACTTCTGAATAATACCTTTTTTTGAAGATCCGATGATTTCTTTAAGGATTATATGCATTTCAACAGTCATGGTGGGTGGTGTTTCTTTATGAAAATAGATGAAGCTGTTTCTCATCATGTTTTCCAATATATCAGCACTTTCCTCACTGGATTGGGGATTGATAAGGTGATTGATATACTGATAGTCAATCCGGATCAGCAGATATTGTAATGCTTCCTGACTATCAGATCGTAATTCTGCTCTGTTTTCTTCTGATGAATAATAAAGAATGTATTGATTTTTTCTGAATACTATTGGAAGATGACCGGCAGATTTTTCAAGATATATGTCCGAACCCAATAGAAAGAGTAGGTTAAAACTCGATCCAGCTTCCAGTATTGACGTTTTTGAATATCGTTCGGAACAAAATTCTATGCTAATATTATCTGAGGCAAATAATATCTTTTCTTCTTCTAAATTACTCATAATCAGTGTTATTTTTGATGGTGTTCATATATAACTCCTATATCGGATAACTAAAAGTTGGAAAATGATAACTCTGAATTAAACGGGTAAGCTACTTTTGCGCAAAATTAAATTAAATTTAGAATAATTAAAAATAATATTGATTATGTTTGAAAATCTATATTTTGTGATGAGAAAACTAAGCGCGGGAATGATGCTGATACTCATCGCTTTGAATGGTTTATATGCGCAGGGAAATCCTCAAAATTGTACCAATGCAGACCCTGGAAATAATCCTGGAGATGTAGGATGTGTGAAATTTACTTACCAAGGCCAAACGGTTTCCTATACGACTGTAAGAGCTAATGATGGAAAAATATGGCTGCAGCAGAACCTGGGAAGCTCTAAAGTAGCCTCTTCTCTGGATGATGAAGCTTCATATGGAGATTTCTTTCAGTGGGGAAGATGGGATGACGGCCATCAGTTAAGAAATTCAGCCACAGTTTCTGCTCCTACTCCTAACAGGCCGGACGGCTTAGCAGGGGTGAGCTCGTACATCATAGGAACACCCGCGTGGTGGTCTACTCTTGAAGCTAATGATGAATGGACCGCAAAGAACATAGATGGGCTGGGAAAGACAGTGGGTGTAGACCCATGTAAGGCAATAGGTGCCGATTGGAGAATGCCAACACAGGCAGACTGGGCAAGTATTGTTAGCCTTGAAAGTGTTACGGCCCCCGCAAGCGCTTACAGCAGTCATCTGAAATTGCCTGCAGGAGGATATCGCAGTTCTTCAGACGCTGGTTTTACTTTTGTAGGAAAGAGAGGGTATTTCTGGAGTTCGGATGTATCCGGGCTTGGAGGGAAATATCTGTACGTAGGGACCATCAGTGCTAATGCCTCAGCAGGGGCACCCAGAGGGCAGGGAGCATCAGTAAGATGTATTAAACCTACCTCGGCACTTGCTACTTCGGAGGTAAGACTAAATCATAACAGCATAGGGATGTATCCCAATCCAACAAAAGGAATTCTTACCATTAAAGCAGATTCCTCGATTGAAAGTATAATGATAACGAATACAGTAGGACAAAAGATGGAGGCCGGGTTTTTAAATGATCAGGTTAATATGACAGGACTTCCGGACGGTTTATACATTGTAGAAATAAAATTAAAAAACGGACAGACCGTTTCTAAAAAGATTATTAAAGGATAAGCAGTTTTCTTGTAGAATCACTGTATTCCCTTTACATAAAATAGTTCACTTCAATTACAATTACTTTTATTAGGGAGGCTTATGAAATTTTTCATAAGCCTTTTTTATGCTGCGTTTGCAAATCGTAAAAACGGCTTTTGCATATTGAAAAAAATAGTCTACTTTTGCAGTAGATTTATCAAGAAAGGTGGAGGGATTTGGCCCAAAGAAACCTTAGCAACCTACACAATTCCAGAAGTGTAAAGGTGCTAATTCCAACCCGATGGGGGAGATAATTGAAGTCAATATTCTTATATGAATTCCATTTCTTGAAGTCTTGTGTGTCTGAGGATTGATTCTCGGAATGTATAATAATTTTTGCAGGAACAAAAGATGAAAAAAGTAAGCATAGCTGTATTATTGCTTGGCACCATTGGGATCGCTGCCCAGGAACAGGAAGAAAAAGGAAAACAAATTGAAGATATTATCATCGTAGGAAATCGTAATGTTAAAAGGACAAAACTTGAAACACCGGTTCCCGTAGATGTTATTAATATTGAAAAAATACAGAAAGCATCCCCCCAAATAACGGTTCAGGATTTATTGAACTATGTTATTCCCTCATTTAATTCCGTAAGACAGTCTGCTTCTGACGGAACCGAGCATATTGATCCTGTAACATTAAGAGGAATGGGCCCGGATCAGGTCTTAGTATTGGTTAATGGAAAAAGAAGACATACCACTTCTTTGGTCAATTATCAAAATACCGTTGGAAATGGTTCTGTGGGAACAGATTTGAGTACAATTCCTGTTATTGCTATTGAAAAAATTGAAGTATTAAGAGATGGGGCGGCAGCTCAGTATGGCTCTGATGCCATTGCGGGAGTAATCAATATTATACTCAAAAAAAATGCAGGCGCTTCAGCAAGTATTACTTACGGATTAAGCGGAAGGAATGATGGAGACACCTATCAGGCAGGAGTTAATTATGGGGCTTCATTAGGAAAAAAAGAAGGGTATGTCAATCTTTCATTACAGCTAAGCCACAGAGGGAAAACAACGAGGACTCAAAATCATGATTTGGATATTTTCGGAAATAATTTTGCGTATCCTTTCGCAGATGATCCGGAGGCGGCAAGAGCTGCAGATGATGAGGAAATTAGAAAAAGAGGTTTAACCCGTGACGATTTCAACTTTCAGATCGGAGATGCACAGATCAAGCAGGCGCAGCTGTTTTTTAATTCAGAATATCCTTTTAATGATCATTTTAAACTCTATTCATTTGGTGGTTTCAGTATCAAAGAGGGAAAAGGATATGGCTTCAGAAGGCTTCCCAGTGAAACGTTTAATGTTGTTTCATCACTTTATCCCAACGGATTTCAGGCGGAGCTGGGATCTCAGGTATATGATATCTCTTATGCTGTCGGAGCAAAATATAATGTAAACAACTGGCTTTTTGATGTAAGCAATACGTTTGGAAACAATACTTTCAATTATAACGTAAGCAATACGAATAATGCTTCTTTAGGAGCAAAATCACCGACCCGATTTTATGCCGGGGCACACAGTTTTCTGCAAAATACCCTTAATCTTGACGTCTCTAAAAATATAAACCGGTTTAATATAGCATTTGGAGGTGAATTCAGATTTGAACAATATCAGATTAAATCCGGAGATCCTGCATCCTATACCCAATATGATGTCAACGGAAATGTAGCAGGTACGGGATCAACAGTGATAGGAGCAGGGGGATCACAGTCATTCATCGGCTTTTCACCGGATAATACCTTAAAAAAAGACAGGCATTCTACAGCGGTATATGCTGATATATCTTATGATTTGGATAAAAAGCTGAATATTGATGTTGCGGCAAGATTTGAAAGCTATTCTGATTTTGGAAATACCCTGAATGGAAAACTCGCCGTACGATATGAGTTTTTAAAAAATTATGCGGTAAGAGCAGCTGTAGGAACGGGCTTCAGAGCACCTTCTCTGCAACAGCAGTATTTCAACAATTCTTATGCAGATATTTCAACTTCAGGGTCCACAATTGTAACTAAAGGAATTTTTAATAACGACAGTAAAGCGGCACAGGTTCTTGGATTTGATAAGTTAAAACAGGAAACCTCGGTCAACGGAAGCCTTGGATTTACTTTAAAACCGGCGAAAGGACTATTCATTACTTTAGATGGTTATATCATCAAAGTGAAAGACAGAATTGTCATTACAAGTAATATTACAGATTCCAGATTATCAGATCCTGATGTAGTAGGGGTGGGAAAAGAAGTTGAAAGCGGTAGATTTTTTGCCAATGCTATTGATACGGAGACGAAAGGTGTGGATTTGGTTATTTCCTACGACTGGAAATTGGGTGGAGGAAACCTGAATGTGAACCTTGCCGGAAATTATACAGAAACAAAAATTACAGATTTTCATTTCCCTGAAAACCTGGGAACTCCTCAGAATGAGTTTTTTGGGCCTGATCAGATCAATATTATAGAAACTTTATCACCCAAAACAAAGGCCTCATTAGGATTGAATTATGGAATGGGAAAGTTTAATTTTCTCGTAAGAAATACCTATTTTGGTAAAGTAATAAGAGACGGATATCCTTTTGGAAGCGTTCAGGAATTTTCACCGAAAGTGATTACAGATGTCAGTGTAGGGTATGATATTACAAAAAATATCAACTTTACCGTAGGTGCTAATAATGTCTTTGATGTGTTCCCGGATCGTCAGATTTATGAAAATTCATATTATGGAGTATTTAAATATGCTCCGGTACAAATGGGAACATTAGGTAGCTATTTCTTCGGAAGGCTTAATTTTAATTTTTAATCATTAATGAATACTCCTTCACATCAGATCGGCTGGAAAACAGCTGCAGCCATTGTGGTTTCCAATATGATAGGAACCGGAATTTTTACAACACTGGGATTTCAGTTATCTGATATTACAAATACCTACAGCATCTTTCTGCTATGGGGTATTGGTGGGATTCTGGCATTATTCGGGGCTTTTTGCTACGCTGAATTAGGATCCCATTTTAAAGGCAATGGCGGAGACTTCATTTATCTCAAAGAAACCTATCATCCGTTATTTGGATACCTTATAAGTTGGATTTCTTTGATTATCGGTTTCTCTTCCCCGGTGGCTTTAGCGGCATTAGCCATGTCAAAATATCTTTCAGTATTTCAATACACATTTGGAAATAGTTTTGCCATCGCTGCAATTTTTCTGGTGGCTGCCGCCTTATCATTTAGTTTAAAAGCTTCAAGTAGGTTTCATAATTTTTTTACATTAATCAAGATCACCTTTATTATCGTTTTGGTTATTTTGGGCGTGGGACTTTCGGAATCTGGCCAGATAGGGAACAGTCTTAATTTCAGTGACAGCTGGCAGAATGAAATCATGCTTCCTGCTTTTGCTACTTCCCTGGTATTTGTTACCTATTCTTATACAGGCTGGAATTCAGCGTCTTATATCGCGGGAGAAATAAAGGATGTGCAGAAAAATCTTCCTAAATCTCTGATTATAGGGACTGTTTTTGTGACAGTAAGCTATATTTTAGTCAATTACATTATGCTGAAACATGCCTCAGTGAATCAATTGGCAGGAAAAGAAGATGTAATGGGTGAAGCGGCAGTTAATATGCTGGGCTCTACCTTTGGAAAAATAGTGAATATCTTTATTGCCTTACAACTGATTGCAACCATTAGTGGGTATTTATGGGTAGGTTCGAGGCTTACTCAGGCTTTTGCGAAGGATACTTATCTGTGGAAGCCTCTTTCCACGGGTAACAAAAAAGGAATCCCGGTAAGAGCTATTTTTGCCCATGCTGTTATTGCTTCGGTAATTATTTTAACAGGAAGTTTTAAGGAAATTTTCGTTTATACAGCATTCATTCTTCAGTTATTTGCCAGTCTGGCCATTTCTACGGTATATTTTCTTAAAAAAGAAGACCGGAAAATATTTAAATCCAATGCTTTTTATATTTTCCCCACGGTTTTTTTACTGTTCAGTATTTATATTCTTTATTTTACCCTGATTCATAATCCTAAGGAAAGTTTTATTGGACTGGGAATTGTAGCTGTAGGAGTTGTCCTGTACTTAATAGACAGAAAACTTTCTAAAAGAAGTAAGCCGGAAATGGATGATTCCAAAAGCGAATAAGACAATTGATAAATTGACCTTTTGGATTTTTAGTCTAATGCTCAAAAATTTATGCTGATTTGTAATTTTAATTTTGAATTAATAATCCTTATCTTTGCACCCACAAAAATTCTATAATGTCTAAATCATTAATTCCAAAATTAGAAGCTATAAAACAAAGATATAATGAGGTTGCAGACCTTATTATACAGCCTGATGTCATTTCAGACCAAAAAAGATATTCTTCTTTAAACAAAGAATATAGTGATTTGGGCAAAATTGTAAAGGTTTATGATCAGTACAAAGGAGCTTTGGATGCTATTGAAGAATCTGATGAGATCATTGCCGATGGTTCGGATAGAGATTTGGTAGATCTTGCAAAAGAAGAAAAATTAGAAGCTCAGGCTAAGATTCCAGGTTTGGAAGAAGAGCTGAAAGTATTGCTTATTCCTAAAGATCCTGCAGATGACAAAAACATTATTGTGGAATTACGTGCCGGAACCGGAGGTGATGAAGCAGCTATTTTTGTGGAAGATATCTACAGAATGTATTCCATGTACTTCAAAACAAAAGGATGGAGACATGAAGTGACAGATTCTAATGAAGCGGCGAAAGGATACAAGGAATTGATTATGAAGGTGGAAGGTGAAGGTGTTTATGGGATTATGAAATTTGAATCAGGAGTTCACCGTGTGCAGCGTGTACCGGAAACAGAATCTCAGGGAAGGGTTCATACCTCTGCAATTACCATTGCTGTTTTACCTGAAGCTGAAGAAGTGGATGTAGAGATTAACCCGGCTGATATTGAAATGCAGACTTCACGTTCAGGAGGAGCAGGAGGTCAGAATGTTAACAAGGTTGAAACTAAAGTTCAGCTTACACACAAGCCTTCAGGTCTTGTAGTGGTTTGCCAGCAGGCCCGTTCTCAGCTAGCTAACCGTGAATTGGCAATGGAAATGCTTCGTGCCAAATTATATGATATCAAATTGCAGGAAGTTCAGGGAGATATTGCTGCCCAGAGAAAAACCATGGTTTCTACAGGAGACCGTTCTGCAAAAATCAAAACATATAATTATCCTCAGGGAAGAGTAACAGACCATAGAATCAATAAATCTATGTATAATCTTGATGCCTACATGAATGGAGATATCGCGGAAATGATAGATGCTGTAATCATGGCAGAAAATGCAGAAAAGATGAAAGGAGAAGAAGAAAATTATTAAAATATTTAAAAATAAAAGTAAAGCCTCCGATTTTTTTGGAGGCTTTATTTTTTCCAAATCAACAACATATCATAAAATATAAACTATGAAAAACTACAAAATTATTTTATTTTTAGTACTTACCATGCTGGGTAATTATGCAACGGCCCAGACGGAAGTAAAAAAACCGGCAGAAGCTTTTGAATTGTTTTTTGGAGCATTTGTGAATAATGATGATGCTTCAATTGGTAAGCTTAATGATTATCTAAGACCTACTGTAGAAGGTCAGGATGCTTATCAGGTCAACTTTAAAGACACTTCTGAAGAAACAGTTAAGACGACAGCCGAAAACTTTCTGACAGCTTTCCCAAAAACAGTAGCCTCAGCTTGTAAAAAAGAAGCTGAAGATTACTTCAGAGTGATGTTTGAAAACTTCAGAAAAGGAAAACTTAGTGTTAAAAGTGTGAAGGTGGTGCCGAATGAATATGTGGAAGGGCAAAAAATTGCAGAGGTAAGTTATGCCGTAAGCTTTAAAGTTCCTTCAAAATTAGCCCCGGAACCTACAGAAAATCCACAGAAAGTAAAAGCTGAAGACTTGAAGAAATATCTTACTCAGTCTGTTCAGGATTTTAAAAATGCAGATAAAACAGTGAGTGTTGATCAGGAGTTCAGTTTGTATGAACTTAAAGAAAACAATAAAATATATTACTGGAACGGTAGCCCGGATGAGATTGTTACCAACCTGACCGATTTCTATTTTGATAGTTTCGGATCGAAAGAATAGTGTGATTACTAATATATTAAAGATTTAAAAGCCCTGTTTTCGGGGCTTTTTTTATTTCACATACTTTACGTATTTTTGAGAAAACCGTTCACTATGAATTTTAAACCTATATTATTAACTGCTGGAGTTCTGTTTTCAGCATCTTTTTATTCTCAAAAAATGAATTATCCTAAAGCATTAAAAGGAAGCCAGACTGATACCTATTTTGGGAGTGCTGTAGCTGATCCTTTCAGAGATTTGGAAAATGATTCGGCGCCTACTAAAAAATGGGTGGATGAAGAAGTAGCCTACAGCCAGAATTATCTTTCAAAAATTCCATTCAGAGATAAAATTAAAGATCAGCTGAGAGAGATCTGGAATTATGAGAAAATTTCAGCCCCTTTCAAAGAAGGAGATTATACATATTATTCTAAAAACGATGGTTTACAGGCACAGTCTGTTTTGTATAGAACAGACAATAAGACCAAAGCAACAGAAGTATTTTTAGATCCTAATAAATTTTCAGAAAAAGGTACCACTTCACTTTCACAGCTTTCATTTAATAAAAAAGGAAATTTAGCTGCTTATTCCATTTCGGAAGGAGGAAGTGACTGGAACAAAATTATCATCATTGACGCGATTACAAAAAAGCAGATTGATGAAACCTTATTAGATGTGAAATTCAGTGGTATTTCATGGCAGGGAGACGAAGGTTTCTATTATTCAAGTTATGATAAACCAAAAGAAGGAACGGTGCTTTCTGGGATGACGGATAAGCATAAGGTATATTTTCATAAACTGGGAACCAAGCAGTCTGAAGATAAGCTGATTTTCGGTGGCGAGAAAACCCCAAGAAGATATCTGGGAGCAAATGTTTCTGAAGATCAACGATTTCTGATTATTTCTGCGGCCAATGCAACCAATGGAAATGAATTGTATATTAAAGATTTAAAGAATGGAGGAGACTTTGTACAGATTACAAAAGGATTTGATATTAATGCCAGTATCGTAGATACAGAAGGAGATGATCTTTTTATTTCTACAGATAAAGATGCTCCGAATATGCGTCTTGTGAAAACCTCAATTAAAAATCCAGCTCCTGAAACTTGGAAAGATGTGATTCCTCAGACTGAAAATGTGTTGGGGATTACCCAGGGAGGAGGATATTTCTTTGCTACGTATATGATTGATGCCATTGATCAGGTAAAACAATTTGATAAGACAGGAAAATTAATCAGAGAAATAACACTTCCTGGAAAAGGAAATATTTCCGGTTTTGGAGGAAAAGAAAAGGAAAAAGAAGTATATTATTCATTCAGTAATTATATCACCCCGGGAACCACCTATAAATTTAATGTAGATTCGGGTAAATCTGAAGTTTACCAGAAGCCGAAAGTGAAATTTAATCCTGAAGATTATGTATCTGAACAGGTATTCTATACTTCTAAGGATGGTACAAAGGTTCCTATGATGATTAATTATAAAAAAGGAACTAAGCTTGATGGTAAAAACCCTACTATTTTATATTCTTATGGAGGTTTCAATATCAGTTTACAGCCCTCTTTCTCTGTAGTGAATGCCATCTGGATGGAAAATGGTGGTATTTATGCCGTTCCAAATATCCGTGGTGGGGGTGAATATGGAAAAAAATGGCATGATGCCGGAACCAAAATGCAGAAAAGAAACGTTTTCGAAGACTTTATTGCTGCCGGAGAATACCTGCAAAGTAAAGGCTATACTTCAAAAGAATATATGGCCCTTTCAGGAAGATCAAACGGAGGATTATTGGTAGGAGCGACCATGACTATCCGTCCGGATTTAGCAAGAGTAGCATTCCCGGGAGTTGGCGTTTTGGATATGTTGAGATATAATAAATTTACTGCCGGTGCCGGTTGGGCTTATGACTATGGAACAGCGGAAGATAATAAAGAGATGTTTGAATATCTTAAATCATATTCTCCGGTTCACAACGTAAAAGCTGGTACGTGTTACCCATCTACAATGATTATTACAAGTGATCACGATGACAGGGTAGTTCCGGCTCACTCATTCAAATTCGGAGCAGAACTTCAGGATAAGCAGGCGTGTAAAAATCCTATTTTATTAAGAATAGAAAAAAATGCAGGTCATGGCGCAGGAAGATCTACAGAACAAGTGATTGCTGAAAATGCGGATCTCATATCGTTTGCTTTGTATGAGATGGGAATTAAGAAATAATAGATAAATAATAAAAAAATAACAAAAACGACTGATTTTATTAAAAATCAGTCGTTTTTTTAGAGGTTACTTTGATTGTAATTAGTATTTTTACCATGGATATTTAAAGTTTACTAATTTTTATTCAATTAAGTAATTATGAAAAAAAGAATTTTACTAGTTTGTGCACTAGCGGCTGGGCTATCCAGCTTTAATGCACAAAGGTGGACGCCTGCATCACAAAGAACGTCCGAAATCAGAAAAGAAGTAGAAGTTCAACATTCTTATAGACTAGATTTACAGTCTCTTAGGAGCGTTTTAAAGGATGCTGTGGAAACAGGAAAAGGAGCTCAGGCGGTTATTGTTTCTTTACCTACAGCAGAAGGGAAGATTGAAAGATTTGCTGTATATAGTGATCCTGTAATGGAGAAATCTCTGGCAGACAGATATCAGCTAGGATCTTATATGGGAGTTGGGGTAGACGATCCGTCTAAATATTTAAGATTCAGTACTTCTCCAACGGAAATGCAGTCCATGATTATTAAAGATGGGAAATTCCAGTTTATTGAGCCTATTACTACAGATAAGCAAGTATATGGTGTTTTCTATAAAACAAAGAGAACGGAAGGAGAACATGGATTTGAATGTACCACGGAAGAGAAGAGCCTTAAAGATATAAAGTCATTAGAAGCTTACGGAAAAAAAAACCTTTCTAACATGAATGTTGGGAATACCAACAGACCAGCAAGTACAAAATTCAGAACGTATAGATTGGCTCTTTCTGCATCAGGAGAGTATACCCAATATTTTATGAACCAGGCAGGGGTACCTGCTACCGCTACAGATGCTGAAAAGAGAGCTCCTGCACTCGTAGCGATGAATAATACAATGACCCGTGTAAACGGAATTTTTCAGAAAGATTTTGGAATTAAAGCTTTGATCCAGGATCTTCCCAATATCATATATATTGATCCTGCTGCAGACCCTTATACCAATAATTTAAATCTACAGCTTCAGCAGACGCTAACCCAACAGGTCGGAAATGCCAACTATGATATGGGACACGTATTCAATGCAGCAGGAGGTAACGGTAATGCAGGAGGTATAGGAACAACATGTAATAACCCTGCAACGGCAACTTCTTTAGCTAAAGGTTCTGCTTTTACACAGAATACAACTCCATTGGGAGATGCTTTTGATATTGATTATGTAGCTCATGAAATGGGACACCAGCTAGGTGCAAACCATACATTTTCACACAACTCAGAAGGATCGGGAGTAAACATAGAACCAGGTGGTGGTACTACCATAATGGGATATGCTGGAATTACAGGAGATAATGTACAGAACTTTACTGATGCCTATTTCCATTATTCGTCTGTGAACCAGGTATTAAACAAGCTGGATGGCAAGACAACATGCGGGGTGTGGCAGGATATAACAACCAATACAGCTCCGGTAATTTCACCTCTTACTGCTTATAATATTCCTAAAGGTACTGCTTATTATCTGGATGCTGCAGCTACAGATGCTGATCCTATTAAATATACATGGGAACAATATGACAGTGCTGATTCTTACCATTCAATATCCGGTGACAGTGGTTGGGGATATAATTCTCAGGGAGCATTGACAAGATCTTATTTTGGAACAGCCAGTGGAAGAAGATATTTTCCAAGCCTTCCTATAGTAATGTCAGGGAATTTAACAGATAAAACAAAATGGGAAACCGTTTCTTATATTCCAAGAACTCTTAAGTATGCGGTAACTGTTAGGGACGAAAATGCTACCCCAATGTTAGTATCGGCGGAAACTACAGTTAATGTTAAAGATGATGGCCCTTTCAAATTTAAAGGTCTTACTGAAGCTACAGTACTATACAATAATGCTGCTAATACAATTTCATGGGATGTAGTGAATACTAACTCTGCACCATACAATGTAGCTAACGTAAAAATAGAATACACAACGGATCTTGTAAACGGATCTTCATGGACAGAGCTTGTAGCTTCTACTCCTAATACAGGAAGTTATACTGGCCAGATCCCTTCTGGTGTTACAGGTCCTATTAAATTAAAAATTTCTGCAATTGGAAATATATTCTATGCAGTATCTCCAAAAGTTGCTATTGGTACTGCACCAACTTCAACTACAGATGCGCCAACAGGAGTATCTGCGATTGCTGCGGATATATTGAAAAACACGGCTGTTGTAGGCTGGAATAGTGTTCCTGGTGCTACCTATTCTATTAATTATAGAAAAGCAGGAGTTACTAACTGGACCAATACTACGAGCCCTACTAATTCTGTATTGCTAAACGCTCTTGAAGATGAAACTAATTATGAAGTACAGGTTGCTGCTGTTGTAAACTCTGTTCCTGGAGCTTTTTCAAATAATTATACATTCAAAACTAAAGGACTAAGAACAGGAGCAGATTATTGCTTAATGAGTACTGGTGGAAATAGTTTTGCAAGCTTTACACTTAATAGTGGTTTAGCTAAATTAAACGTAGCTAATTTGGCTTACTTAGATGCAACTTATAAGAGTATCTTCAGAACTTATTTAGATTTCAGTGAAGATACGACCAAAATGATTAACCTTACTCAGGGAACGCAATATACATTGTCTTACATTGGTATAGGTAACGAAATTGGAGATGATAACTATCCTGACAACGTAGAAGTATGGATCGATTACAACAGGAATGGTGTTTTCGAAAGTACAGAGAAGATTGGATCTAATAGTGCTACTCCTGATGCTAACTCACTAAACGCAGGAACAATGACATTTACTGTTCCTGGAGACACTTATTCGGGGGATAAAACTTTAAGAATGAGAGTGGCAAATACCTCTTTTGTTACTGCTAGCGGACCATGTAGTAGCCCATCTTATTTAGAAGGTGGAGGAATCTATTCAGTTGGTTCATTTAAAGATTTCCCGGTTAAAATTGCAGGGAACCTGGCAGTAGGTGAAGTAAACAGTACAAAAACTTCTGAAGTATCTATCTACCCTAACCCTGCTGATACTTTTGTAGAAGTGAAAAACCTTAAAGGTAAAGCAGATTACAAAATCTACAGTGCAGACGGTAGATTGGTTCAGGAAGGTAAGATTGAAGGTAGAATCAATGTTGCTTCATTAGTTAAAGGAATGTATGTAGTAACAATCAAAGACGAGAAAAATACGTACAATACTAAGCTTATCAAAAAATAAGCAAAGCGTATATCTATCATAAAGGCCGGGCATTTGCCCGGCCTTTTTTGTGGCTAAGTTTTAGATAAATAGAATGTTAACAGAAGTTTTGTGTTTCATTCAAAAAAATTAACTTTACGCAGACAAAAATTATTGGAATGCGAAAGACAATTTCTGTGAAAAAGCCGGATTTTAATGTATTACCTCAGGAAAGAGAAATATACAATTTTGAAAAAGACGGATTAGAGCTTAAGTCATCTTATGAAAAAAAAGATGTAAAAGATGAATCTTTAACACAGACTTCTCCGGGAATTGAACCTTATCTGAGAGGCCCGTATTCCACGATGTATGTTCAGAAACCATGGACAGTCCGACAGTATGCCGGGTTTTCCACAGCAGAAGAATCTAATGCATTTTACAGAAGAAACCTGGCAGCGGGGCAAAAAGGACTATCGGTTGCTTTTGACCTTGCTACCCACAGGGGATATGATTCTGATCATGCAAGAGTAGTAGGTGATGTGGGAAAAGCAGGCGTTGCCATAGACTCTGTGGAAGATATGAAAATACTCTTCAATGAAATCCCTTTGGATCAGATCTCTGTCTCCATGACGATGAATGGAGCGGTGCTCCCTATTCTGTCTTTTTATATCGTTGCTGCCGAAGAGCAGGGCGTAAAACAGGAACTCCTTTCTGGAACTATTCAGAATGATATCCTGAAAGAATTTATGGTGAGAAATACCTATATCTATCCACCGGCACCTTCTATGAAGATTATTGCAGATATCTTTGAATATACCTCACAAAATATACCCAAATTTAACTCGATATCCATCTCAGGATACCATATGCAGGAAGCGGGTGCTACTCCGGTCCTGGAGATGGCCTATACGCTTGCAGATGGCCTAGAATATGTAAGAACAGGGATTAAGGCCGGTATGAATGTAGATGATTTTGCGCCACGACTGTCATTTTTCTGGGCAATCGGGATGAATCATTTTATGGAAATTGCTAAAATGAGGGCTGCAAGATATATCTGGGCGACTCTTTTAAAGCAGTTTAATCCTCAGAATCCAAAATCTTTAGCCTTAAGAACCCATTCGCAAACTTCCGGATGGTCTCTGACGGAGCAGGAACCTTTCAACAATATTACAAGAACAGCTATTGAAGCACTATCTTCAGCATTAGGCGGAACGCAATCCCTGCATACCAATGCATTGGATGAGGCTATCGCTCTTCCTACGGATTATTCCGCGAAAATTGCCAGAAATACACAGATCATCCTTCAGCAGGAAAGCGGAATTTGTGATGTGGTAGATCCGATGGGAGGAAGTAATCTTGTAGAAAGCCTTACTCAGCAGATGATAGAGGAAGCGATGAGGTATATTGATGAGGTAGAGCAGGAGGGAGGAATGACCAAAGCTATTGAAGCCGGAATTCCTAAAATGAGAATTGAAGAAGCTGCTGCAAAAAAACAAGCCAAGATTGATAGTGGGGAAGAATTTATTATTGGAGTCAACTCATTCAAAACCTCACTGAAACAGGATGGAATAGAAATCCTGGATATTGATAATACAGAAGTTCGCAGAAAGCAGATCGAAAGATTGAATACCATCAAAGCAGAAAGAAATGCTGAAGATGTTGAACAGGTTTTAAATGAGATCCGTGAAAGCGCTAAGACAGGCAAAGGAAACCTGTTAGCTTTATGTATCAAAGCCGCAAAAAGAAGAGTTACCCTTGGCGAAATGAGTGATGCCATGGAAGAGACCTTTGGAAGATATAAAGCAAACATTAAAACAATCTCTGGAGTATATGCTATGAACGCCGGTAAAAATGAATACTTTGAAAAAGCCCTTAATCTTACTCAGAAGTTTGAAGAAGAAGAAGGACGCCGTCCGAGAATTATGGTTGCCAAAATGGGGCAGGACGGGCATGACAGAGGAGCAAAGGTGGTGGCTACGGCATTTGCAGACATGGGATTTGACGTTGATGTAGCGCCATTGTTCCAGACTCCGGAAGAAGTGGCAAAACAAGCCATTGAAAACGATATCCATATCCTGGGAGTATCTTCACTGGCTGCAGGACACAAAACATTGGTACCACAGGTTGTAGAAGAGTTGTCAAAATTGGGAGCAGATGATGTGACCATTGTGGTAGGAGGAGTAATTCCGCAACAGGATTATGAGTTCCTGTATGCTAATGGAGCTGACTTTATCTTTGGGCCGGGAACAAACCTTCCCAAATGTGCCGTGGAAATCTTAGAAAGACTGTTGGCAAAAATCTGAATGATAAATCAAGAATAAACAAAAGGCTGTTTCTCAACATGGAAAACAGCCTTTTTATTTTATTTTTTTATTGGATTGATATGACCATCATCCATAATCTGATAATAAGTATCCGTTGTTTTTTGAGGATTTCCGTCAAGCTTTTGTTCTGTAGTTACAGTAACCTTCCCACTCTTACTGATTTCATAGCTGCTGAATTCTTCGATTTTATCATCCTTTCCCGGATCAAACCAAAGTCCTTCCACATAAAGTTCTCCGATTATTTTGTTATTCAATACCGTAAGAAGATAATACCGGTAGTCAAAATCACCACAATCCATAGGAACCAGAACCAGTTCAATATTTTTATACCGAGTTAAAGGAAAATATCTGAACATAGGATTTCCGCAGCTGTATTGCTCTGATCCTTCTATGAGAAAATCTGTTTCCAAAAACTTCACATCCACTTGCGGAAGACTCTCTACAGGTAAACTGTAGAGGCCTTTTTTTAAAGAGGACTCCATTTCTACAGGCTCATCTTTACGTTTTCTCCATTCCTCTATAGAAAGAGTCTCCCCGGATACAGGTTCTGCAATCTTTAGAGCGTTGCACTGGTCACTTGAAGCATAAAAAATATGATAGGTTTCAAAACGGTCTGGACCATTATAACCGGCAGAAAAAGAGTATTCCCAGACATTTTTCACCCTTGTACTGTCTACCAAAAAAGCAATTCTGCTTTTTCCATGGGTTACTGAATCCAAAAATTTAGCCTGAGTCTTCATTTCATCTAACTCCAGAATCTTTTTCATAAAATGAGACGAATTGCAGGCGGTGTCAGTTGTTTTTACTTCTTCTTTTTTTACAGGATTTTCCTTCTTACATGCAACAAAAAGCAAGGGAAGCAAGCCTAATAAAAGTTTATACATAAATTGTTTTTCACAAAAATAAGATTTAAAAAGAATTGGTGATTAAAAAAATAATTTTATATTTGCATCTGAAAATCAAGTCTAACCATTAAAAAACAACGAAGCAATGTTCAGAACAAAACAGAATTCTACAGTTGGATTGCCACTTATGGTGGTAAGGCTTCGTGGTTTGGTATACTCATAGAATAACAGTACAATGAAATATCAGAACCCGAAGTCGTAGAGATTTCGGGTTTTTTATTGCGCAATATTTCAAACTCACGTTTCCCCGAAATCTTTTCAGTGTCATTAAGGACAGAATGAAGGAATCTTTATGATTAAAACTTCGTCTTGTTCATCATTGTAAAATTATTCAACTAAAATTTAAGTTGAAAAAAAACAGATGTTTTACAAGCTCATCATCGTTGATCTTGTATCGATATCTGGTGTCTTAAAATGGAAAATGATAACCTTCTGTTTTCCCGCCTTAGAAGCGTCAGAAGCAGGAAAAGAATTATTAGAAAAGATGTAATAAAGCAAATAAGAAAAAAGTATAAACGTAGTGAAGAGCTTAGGGATATAAAAAGAAATATCCCATGGATTCCTTTAGATAATCCTTATCAAAGGGGATTTGTAAGGTTCTTTGTCGTCAGGGACGATGTAATGAGATCCCAAGACGGAGAGTTTTTCGAAGGAATTCTAAAGAAAATCAATACCTATATGTACTCCGAAAGCCGTCAGTTTCTTAAGAAAAAGAGAAAATTCGGTAAAAGAATATATGTAGAAAAAGAGCAAAAACTGAAACGTATTTCTTCCTTGTCTTGGAATGATCCAAAATTTGGACTCAGTGTTCAAGAGCGACGATATTTTCTGAAATACGAAGAATATTGTCCCTATCGGAAATGCAATGAAGTGTACTACGAATTTACTGAGCCATGGAGGTTTATTTTACGTGTAAAGGTCAATATGATTACCCACTATAAACCTGTAGACTTTGAACTGGAAAAAGAATACGCGGAACTGGAATCTTATTTAAGGGACCATACCGTTGCCGGAATTGTTCACAAAACAATGTATGGTAAATCAAATTCATGGCGAACGAAAAAAGAAGACTTACATCTTATCAAAAGCAGGAAATATATAAACTGCAGAATGTCTGCAACAGAGATTGCAGAAAGCTTTATGGACGTATAGGTCCTGTTATTATTTAAAACAAAAACAATGGGAAATTTAAAACTAAAAGGAAAAGATATATTAAAACTGGGCTACCCCAGTAATCAAAGCGTTAATGTGGCTTTGGAAGTCATGAAAAGAAATTTTGCAACTAAAAATATTCACCATGTGAAATCTCTTTTAAAGGAAATACTGGTACATCCGGAAAATTTTGAAAAGGATCTGACTTTTGGGCAGATTGCAGAGAGCCTGCTTTCATCCAAAAAAACAGAAAAAAGGATGCTGAATACTCAGCGTGCTTCTTTCCAGATCTTTGGGAGCAATATTTCGGAAGAAGCAAAAAATCAGCTGTATACTGCTTTAAAACTACCGGTATCGGTCCAGGGAGCTTTGATGCCCGATGCACACAGTGGCTATGGTCTTCCGATCGGGGGAGTTCTTGCCGTGGAAAATGCAGTGATTCCTTACGGAGTTGGGATGGATATCGGATGCAGGATGAGCCTCAGTATTTTGGATACACCGGTTTCATATCTTAACGGAGCAAGAGATAAATATGAAAAGGCTCTTGCGGAACATACCAAATTTGGGATGTATGAAACTCATAAATCCCATATAGATCACGAAATCTTTGATAGAGATACCTTTGATCATATTCCAATTCTTAGAAGATTAAAAGGCAAAGCCATTAAACAAATGGGATCATCAGGCGGTGGAAATCATTTCGTGGAATTTGGAGAAGTAGAGATTACTGAAGAGGATGAACAGATCGGATTACCGAAAGGAAGATATCTGGGAATTCTCTCTCATAGCGGCTCCAGAGGACTGGGAGCAGAGATTGCCCAGTATTATTCGAGAGTGGCTGTAGAACAGTGTCCGCTGCCAAAAGAAGCCCAGCAATTTGCATGGCTAGACCTTAGTACCCATCTTGGATTGGAATACTGGACGGCTATGAACCTTGCGGGAGACTATGCCTCTGCCTGTCATGATGATATTCACCGAAGATTGGTGAAAGCTGTAGGGGGCAGAGTAAAAGCCAGAATTGAAAACCATCACAACTTTGCCTGGAAGGAAATTCATCATGGGAAAGAAGTGATTGTTCACAGAAAAGGGGCTACTCCAGCCAATGAGAATGAGCTGGGAATGATTCCCGGGTCTATGACGGCAAAAGGATTTATTGTTCGTGGAAAAGGAAATCCGGATTCTCTGAACTCTGCATCACATGGGGCAGGAAGAGCGCACTCCAGAGGGGTATGCAGAAGTCTTTTCACTCAAAATGATATTAAAAAGGAACTGAAACTGAAGAACGTTACCTTAATGGGGGGAAATGCTGAAGAAGCTCCAATGGCTTATAAAGATATCAATGAAGTGATGAATGCACAGAGCGGGCTGGTAGATATTTTAGGGACATTTCAACCAAGAATCGTGAGAATGGACCGATAATTAAGCTTATGGTTTGTAGTTAACAGTTGAGAGAGCTTGACTGTTAGCTGTAAACCAACAGCTTTCAATACGTAAACAATGGAAAAATTAATACAAATAACTTCAGGAAGAGGACCTTTAGAATGCCAATGGGTAGTAGCCAAGGTTCTGAAGACCTTTCTTGAAGAATTAAAACAAAATACAATAGAATACGAAATCATTCATCGTGAAAACGGTGATGAAAACCTGACATTAAAGTCTGTGACCCTGCTTTTAAAAGGAAAAGACCTAAACCTGTTTTTAAAAAACTGGCTGGGAAGTGTTTGCTGGATAGGAAAAAGTACATTCAGGAAACTCAATAAAAGAAGCAATTGGTTTATCGGAATCTTTGAACTTGAAGATGTAAAAATGATTGATTTCAATGAAAAAGATATCCGGTTTCAAACAGCGAGAAGTCAGGGAAGCGGCGGACAAAATGTAAACAAAGTGAATACTGCTGTGCGTGCCACCCATATTCCTACTAGAGAAACCGTGTTTGTACAGGATTCGCGTTCGCAGCTGGAGAATAAAAAACGATCTGTTATCAGACTCAAAGAGAAGGTAATGGAAGTTTATATTCAACAACTGGAAAGAAAGCTGAAAGAAACCTGGTCTCTTCAGATGCAGGTGGAACGTGGAAATCCGGTTCGGACATTTTCAGGAACAGATTTTAAAAAGAATTACGAAGACAGGACGTTTAGAAAACAAAGGAATGTCTTAAAAAACGAACTCAAAAACTACAGAAATGACCTTAACTAAAAGTAAATACTATTTTGAAGCATTAGACTATTTTCCATTCAATCTTTCTGAATGTATGGATGCTCTGAACTATGCCTTGTCCTATGAACCCGAAGATGCAGACAGCCTTTGTTTGATGGGAAGAGTATATTCGGAAGAATTGAAGGATTATGAAACAGCTAAAAAATACTTTGATGAAGCCATGCAGAGTAATATCGGAAATATCAATATCCCCAAATATTACATTGAATGTCTTTTGAATAATGAAGATTATAAAGAAGCAGAAAAACTTATTGAATTTGCTCTTAAGATAAAAGGAATTGATAAGGCCGAAATCCTGAATTGTAAATCTTTCTTACTGGAAAGAAAAAATGAGTATAAACCAGCCTTGGAAATCCTTAAAGAAGCCAAACAATTCACTTACTGCAAAACTACGCTTGAAGCACTTGAAGAAAGAGAAAAATTTGTGAGAGCAAAGGCAGCCAGAGCAAGAACAAGAAAAAAGACGGAATAATCTGTTTTCAAACCATATTAAAAAAATAAGCTTTCGTTAGAAAGCTTATTTTTTATTTACAGAGATCAGATAGTCATACACCATTTGATGCTGGTCATCAGTCAGTTTAGCCTTTGGAGCCATTCTGCTTAAAGTGTTGATCCATCCCTTGTCGTCATGCTTGGTAGGTTCTGGCAGCTTATGACATTTTGCACAGGAGTTTTCAAAAATGGTTTTTCCCTGTGCCAACTGCTCAGATGAGGTATACTTTGGCCCTGTTACAGCCACACTTTTTGGTCCGCAGGATACCAGAAATGCTGATGCTGCGATGCCGGTTAAGATAAGTTTTTTCATAAAGCTATTGGGATTTGGTGTTATTTTTTCACAGAAATGATATAATCATAAACCCATTGGTGCTGTTCATCGTTTAATTTTGCTTTTGGAGCCATAGAATTCATAATTCCTACCCATTGTACAGGATTGTGAGAGGTAGGATCGGGTAATTTATGACACTTTGCACATGAATTTTCAAAAATTGTTTTTCCCTGAGCAATTTGTTCTGCCGTTGAGGTTGAAGATCCCACAGCAGATGTAGATGCTTTTGGTGTACAGGAAACCAATAAAATGAAAGTAAATGACGCCACAGCGATGAATTTTTTCATGTTTCTTATTTTTTGATAGATAACAAATGTAACAAATTCTCTAAGCCATTGATACGCGGCGTTGTAGTTTTAATTTAGAAGAAATAAAAATTAAAAACATACAGGAAATAGATTTTTGCTCAAATGATAAGCCATTTCTGGTTCATCATTCCCCATTAATTATTGGCCATTCCCATTTAATTAATTATTTTTGAACCAATGAAATTTTCTACAGAAGACTTAATAGAAGGAATACGATCAGGAAACAAACGCCTGATTGCAAAAGCTATTACATTGGTTGAAAGTAAAAAGGCAGAGCACAGGATGCAGGCAGAAGAACTTCTGAAAAGAATAATGCCCCTTACGGGAAAATCTGTCAGAGTAGGCGTTACAGGAGTGCCCGGTGCAGGGAAATCTACTTTCATTGAAAATTTCGGAAGACTGGCTATTGCCCAGGGTCAAAAAGTTGCTGTTTTAGCCATTGATCCCAGCTCTTCTATCAATAAAGGAAGTATTTTGGGAGATAAAACCAGGATGGAAGAACTTGCCAAAGAAGAAAATGCTTTCATTCGCCCCTCCCCAAGCTCTGGGTTCTTAGGAGGAGTTGCCAATACAACTTTTGAAACCATGATGATCTGCGAAGCTGCAGGTTATGATTATATACTCATTGAAACTGTTGGAGTAGGACAGTCGGAAGTATTGGTTGCAGATATTACAGATGTTTTTTTATTTCTTAAAATTATCGGCGGCGGAGATGAACTTCAGGGGATAAAACGTGGAATCATGGAAATGGTAGATCTAATCTTTATCAATAAAGTAGATCAGGATAATTTTCAGAAAGCCAAAAACACAAGATTAGAATTAAAAAGAGCGTTAGATTTTATTCCTCCTAAGGAAAAAGGATGGAAAATCCCCGTTTTATTGGGATCTGCCTTGCATAATGAAGGCTTGAAAGAAATATATGATACAATCACTGAATTTATTGAGCTGAAGAAAAAAAGTGGTCGGTTTGAAGAAATCCGCATTCTACAGGCCGAAAAAAGGTTTGAATATTGGGTTCAGGAATATATTCTAGCCTTGATGAAAAAAAGTGAATCCATGGAAGAAGCTTATCTGATGCACAAAAAAAATGCTTCAGAGATGGTTTCAAGCCCAAGCACTGAAGCAAAATTATTTGTTGAAATGTTTCTATCTAAATCTAAAGAAAATAAGGATTAGTTTTCCTTATCTTTTTTTATTTCAGTTTTTCCAATATATCCATCATAGGTAATAGGCTGTCTGTCACTACTTCCTATTGAAACAAATGCTTTACCATTTTTGAAGATCTCAATATTGATGTCACTAACGTTACTTACATCATTAGGTCTGATCTTGAGAACCCATTTTCCTTTTTTAGTTTGTGATTTCTTTACGGTAAAATCTTTTGATGTAAATCTGTAGCTATTCTGATCGGGATTTCCGTAATTAGGGCTAAATGCTCTTCCAAAATAAGGAAGAACGACAACCATATTATTTTTACTGAGATCAATCGTGTAATCCCCATTCAGATTCAGTACTCTTGTAGCTGTGGAATTCGGCATTGAATTCATCACGTTGATCACATCATAGTTTGTAGGATTTGCCCTTTGTGCATAGAATGTAAACTCCTGTGAATCCACTAAAGTTTCTACTGTTTTTGGATCTACTGAACCTTGAGAAGCGCAGTTCTGAAAAAAGAACAACAATCCAAAAGCAAATAAGAAAGAAATAAACTTTTTCATGATCGAATTAAATTATTAATTTTAAATAGCAAAATGTATGCAAATATATTTTTTTCATACTGTTTTGGAATAAAAATTGTTAAGGTTGAATTATTAACACTCAAACTATGAAAGTTACACATCTATTTGGAATAGGAGCTATTGCTCTGTCGGCTGTTGCCTGTACTACGAACCCGATTACCGGGAGATCATCGTTACAGTTGGCCAACAACTCGGAAATTTTAACAATGTCTGCGCAGGAATACAGAACGACATTGTCTAAAGGTAAAGTGATTACCGGTACGGCAGATGCAAAGAGAGTGGCAAATGTTGGAAGTAGAATTAAAAACGCAGCAGAAAGATATTATCAGAGCATTGGAAGATCGGCAGATCTTTCCAGCTACAACTGGGAATTTAATCTTTTGCAGAGTAGTGAGTTGAATGCATGGTGTATGCCAGGAGGTAAAGTGGCTGTTTATACAGGGATTTTGCCGGTAACGAAAGATGATAACGGACTTGCTGTAGTAATGGGACATGAAGTTTCCCATGCATTGGCAGGACACGGAAATGAAAGAATTTCTCAGGCTATGGTAGCACAATACGGAGGAGCTATTTTGGGAGGAACTATTTCAAATGCACAATGGGCAGGTGTTTTTCAAAAGGTATATCCTATCGGATCTCAGGTTGCTTTATTGAAATACGGAAGAGGACAAGAGTCTGAAGCCGATGAAATGGGACTTTATCTGATGTCTATGGCAGGATATGATCCTAGAGCTGCGATTCCTTTCTGGAATAGAATGGAAGCTGCATCTTCAGGAAACAGACAGCCGGAATTCCTGTCTACCCACCCGAATCCGGAAACCAGAATTTCAGATATTAATAAGGACCTTCCTAAAGCTTTAGAATATTATAAGGCTGCTGGCGGGAAAATATAATCGTATAGAATTTTAATCTTGAGTAAGCCTTATTAAATTTTTAGTAAATTTGGTAAGGCTTTTTTAATTAACCACCCAAACACAATATTATGAAGAGTTTATCAATTACCGGACTTATACTGTTAGCTGTTTCCGCTTTACTTTTTTATTTAACTACTGATTTTGCTGTAGAGCAGATTAAAATTTCTCATATTATGGGGATGATGGCAGGAGTAGGAATAGGATTAATTATTGGAGGAATGGTAGGCTATGTAAGTAAAGGAAGTGCTATAAAAGCAGAACAAAAGAAAAAAGAATTCAAGCAGTTGCAAAAGGATAAAGAAGACCTTGAAAAACAGGCTGCTGAGATTGCTAAAAGACAGGCAGAGCTTGAAGAAAGTCAAAATAAAAATCCTCAAATATAAAATTTGAGGATTTAAAGTTGTTATTTTCGATAGTTGATTAAAACTTATACCCTAAACCTACCATAAATAAGTTAGGTCTGTTGTCATATCTGATCTCAGATCCTGAAACCTTATTGATAAAGTTTCTTTCATCCTTACTGAATGCTCCTTCATACCTTGCATTGACAATCAGCTTCTTAATTTCAAGCTGTGCTCCAAACTGGTATCCTACTGTAAAATCGTTTTTGGAATTTTCTTTGAAGTCATTGTAAGTATTATCCTTGCTCAAATTAAAGCTTCCTACCGGACCTACAAATACGCCCAGCATATTTCCTAAAAGATTATACCCTAAAAGAACCGGAACGTCTATACGGTTGCTTTTTACATCAAAAGTTGTATTCTCTGTTGTGAACTCATTTTTGAAGTGAGTATAATAGATTTCAGGCATTACAAATAATGAAGTAGGAAGACCTACTTTTAGGGAAAGCCCCACATTGAAACCTACATTATTTTTTCCTGTTCCTTCAATAGCATCATTCACAGTTCCTTTGATGTTTGACCATGAAGGAGAGCCTGTAGGAAATATTAAATTGGCTTTACCTGCCAGTGAGATCTGTGCTGAAGCCCACATTGAAAACCCTATTAATGCTATACTAAGTGCCTTTTTCATTATCGTCTATTTTTGTATTTGTATTTTCAATTGTTTTATTATTTTCAAGCAAATATTCTCGCAGCTCTTTAAACAGTTCTGAAGAATAAACGAAATCGATCAGATTTTTATTGCCTGCAGTGATCAGGATATCTTTATTTCCTTCCCACTCTTTGATTCCTAATCTCAGATATACAATTTTCTCACCAATCGTCATTACAGAGTTCATATCGTGTGTATTGATGATCGTAGTCGTATTATATTCCTTGGTGATTTCATAGAGAAGATCATCAATGATTTTGGAAGTATATGGATCTAACCCTGAATTGGGTTCGTCACAGAATAAATATTTAGGATTGTTTACAATGGCTCTTGCAATGGCTACCCTTTTCTGCATTCCTCCAGAGATTTCAGATGGATATTTTTTATCAGCCTTGTCAAGGTGAACTCTGCCTATTACCTCAAAAACCCTTTTCTTTTTCTCTCTATAGGTAAGATTGGTAAACATATCCAGTGGAAACATAATATTTTCTTCCACAGTTAAAGAATCAAATAGGGCACTTCCCTGGAATACCGTTCCAATTTCTGAACGAAGATGTTGTTTTTCGTCTCTTGTCATTGTATTGACATTCCTTCCGTCGAATAAGATTTCTCCGGATGACGGCATATAAACATTCAATAGACTTTTAAGAAAAACCGTTTTCCCGGAACCACTTTGTCCAATGATCAGATTTACCTTTCCTTTATCAAATGAAGTTGAAATTCCCTTAAGTACTTCAACATCTCCAAAACTTTTCTTAAGATCTTTTACCTCAATCATTAGCTTAATATTAATTGGGTTAAAATTAATTCCGAAATGATAATGAATACCATTGTCCATACCACAGCCTGCGTGCTGGCTCTACCAACTTCCAGAGATCCACCTTTTACATTATATCCGAAATAAGAAGGAACGGTAGCAATGATGAAAGCAAAAACAATAGTTTTGCTAAATGCATAATATATAAAGAGATTAGGCATATACATTTGAATTCCTACAATATAATCGTTTTCTGTCCAGTTTCCTGTTAAGATCCCTGCAATATATCCGCCGCCGATACCAAATACGATACTGATGGCGATAAGCAGAGGGTTAAAAAGCATACAGGCAATAATTTTAGGAAAAATCAAAAAATTAGGTGAGTTAACTCCCATAATGTCTAATGCATCTATCTGCTCGGAAACTCTCATTGTTCCAATACTGGAAGCAATATAAGAGCCTACTTTACCGGCCAGAATTAAACTGATAATTGTAGGAGCAAACTCTAAAACAAGTACTGCTTTTGTGGCATATCCTACAAATGAAGGAGGAATAGGAAACGACGATGCATCAAAATTGTTGAACATCTGAATGGCAACTACTGCCCCTACGAATATAGAAGTGAAGATAACAAGGCCAAAAGAATTGACCCCTAAATCATTAATTTCTCTCATGAACAGCTTCCAGAAAACCTTCATTTTCTGAGGTTTCTGTAAGGATTTTCCCAGTAGAATCATGTATTCCCCTACTGCTGTGAAAAACTTTTTTAACATAGCGCTAAATTAGACTTTTTTATTGAATTGGGCTAAGGTTGATACCAAGACAGGAACCCAGATAAGTGTTAAAATTGAATTTTTTTTCTATTGCTTTACACCTTATTTTGCGTTTTTATCTCCACCTATAACCAATAAGACTGTTTTTAAAATAATAACCATATCCAATACGAAACTCCAGTTTCTTACATAGAATGCATCTGCCAGAACCCGCTTTTTCATTTCTACTTCCACATCTCCAAAATCACCCCGCAAACCGCTTACCTGTGCAAGACCTGTAATCCCAGGATTGGCCATACTTCTTAAGCTATATCTTCCGATTTTCGGCTTATAATAATTATCTACGGCCAGCATATGAGGGCGTGGGCCTACGACGGACATTTCTCCTTTCAGTACATTGATAAACTGAGGAAGCTCATCCATACTGGTTTTTCTCAGGAACTTCCCGACTTTAGTAATTCTTGAATCATTTTCCCTGGTCGTACTGGTAGCAGATTCATCATTGGGCACCATGGTTCTGAACTTTAAACAGTTGAAGACTTCTTCGTGGAAGCCATACCTTTTTTGCAGGAAGAAAACCGGACCTTTAGAGCTTGCTTTGATTAAAATAGCAATAATGGGGAATGCCCAGGAGCAGATGAAAACTAATATTATAATGGAAAAAACAATATCAAAAGTTCTTTTCATCAGAAAATTAGAGTAATAATCTAATGGATATCTTGCCTGGTTAAGAACGGGTTGGGTCTGGATATATCCGAGATCATAAAGGAAAAAATCACTTTGTGTTATACTCGGAATTAACGAGATATGCACCTTATGATCTTCTGCCAGCTTAAAAATTTTTGTTTCCGTATTTTCGTTAAATGAATTTTCTGTGGATAAAAATAGGGTATGTATCCCATTTTTTTTCCAAAAACTAACTAATTCATCCGTATTTATATCTGCGTATTCATATTCAAATATCCGATATCCATAATCTTTTCTGGCTTCAAATATATTTTTAAGGATCCCCGTAGAATCGTTATTTCCCAGGAACATTACATTCCTATAATTGATACCCAATGAACGGAAATACTTAATGGTAAAATAAATGATAGATTTTGCCAGAAAAATAAAAGCCAAAAGGTAAAACGAAAGCCAGTAAATATCAGAATTGAAAAAAACATTTTTACTTACTTTTCCAATAAGCAGAACTCCCAGTATAAAAAAGAGGAAATGGATAAAAAGGCGTTCAAGGAAAAGGGTATAGGTCAGATTCCTTGGAATATTGTAAATTTTTGTCCTACCACTTAAAAGTACCCAGAACAAAAATAACAAAATCAGAGAAAAAATATTTTGATACCAGGTTTCCTTATGGTATTTTAAACTTTCGTTTCTGCTTATAAAAAAAAATATGAAGATAGATGCAATAACCATTAGGTCAAGCAAAATAATAATCGATTTCAGGTATCTAGAGTATCGAATTCTCTGCATCTATCAGTTTTTAAAAAATACGACTAGCTAATTTACGTGTTTTTATGGGATATTCAGGTATTTATGGGTCTGAACAGAGGCCTGCCATTCCGGATGTTCCAGAATGAAATCCGTAATCTTTGGATACATGTCATTTCTCTTACTCCATTCGCTTTGAAGGTATAGCCTACACTTGTCAGAAACTTTTGCAGCCTGTTCTTCAGCAAATTTAAAGTCGTTGTTATTGAAAATGATGACTTTAAGCTCATGAGCCTTTTGATAAATCTCTTCTTTTGGTAATCCTGTTTTCTTCGGGGAAAGAGTGATCCAGTCCAAATGTCCACTCATAGGATATGCTCCAGAAGTTTCAATATGAATAGTACATCCTAATTCTTTTAATTTAGAGGTAAGAATCTCTAAGTTCCACATAAGGGGTTCTCCTCCTGTCAGAACAACAGTTTTACAATGTTTAGCTGCTGTTTCAGCAATCTCTGTAGCATTCATCAAAGGATGAAGCTCAGGATCCCAGCTTTCTTTTACATCACACCAGTGACATCCTACATCACAACCTCCCAATCTGATGAAATAGGCGGCTTTTCCCGTATGGGCTCCTTCTCCCTGTAAAGTGTAAAAATGCTCCATTACAGGGAGCATTTTACCTTCTTTTAATAAAATATCTTCTTCTTTGTTCATTTTTAAAATTAGTCATTATAGACCGAAGTTTTATAAGCAATGATGGTGTTTTTCATTAACATTGCTCTTGTCATAGGGCCTACTCCTCCAGGTACCGGAGTGATCCAGCTTGCTTTAGCTGCACAGCTGTCAAAATCTACATCACCTGCCAGATAATATCCTTTTGGAGAATCATCATCTACTCTTGTAATTCCTACGTCAACAATCACAGCACCATCTTTGATCATTTCTCCTTTTAAGAAATGAGGATCTCCTAAAGCGGTAATTACAATGTCTGCTTTTTTAGTATATTCTTCAATATCTTTAGTGTAAGAGTGGGTAAGGGTAACCGTAGAATTTCCAGGGAAATCTTTTCTTCCCATAAGAATACTCATTGGTCTTCCTACAATTTTACTTCTTCCGATAATTACACAGTCTTTTCCTTTAGTTTCAATGTTGTATCTCTCCAGTAAAGTTAAGATACCAAAAGGGGTAGCCGGTAAGAAAGTATCCATTTCCAAAGCCATCTTTCCAAAGTTTTCAGGGTGGAATCCATCCACATCTTTTCTTGGATCGATTGCATTGATAATTTTTTCCTGATCCACCTGATCTGGTAAAGGTAGCTGAACGATAAATCCATCTACTGCTTTAGATTTGTTCAGTTCGTCAATTTTTTCCAGCAATTCAGATTCAGAAACCGTACTTGGAAATTTAACCAAGCTGGATTGAAATCCTACTTCTTCACAGTCTTTTACTTTAGCATTCACATAAGCCTTGCTTGCCCCGTTGTTTCCAACAAGAATTGCCACTAAGTGGGGTGCTCTTCTTTTGCTTTCAAGGATCTTATCTACTTCAACCTTGATCTCTGCTTTTATTTCTTTGGATACTTTAAGTCCGTCAAGAATTTCTGCCATTTTTACTTTTTTTACTTTTATTTAGATTTTATTGAATACAATGATATCCTGAAATTCACCAGCCTCTTCTTTCTCTACATGATTTCTCCGGAATCTTCTTTTTTATAGACTATTTATTTTCTTTATAATAATTAATCAATCCGTTGGTAGAGCTGTCATGTGAGTCTATGGGCTCATTGTTCTCCAGTTCCGGAAGGATTTTATTAGCTAAGACTTTACCTAATTCCACTCCAAACTGATCGAAGCTGAAAATATTCCAGATCACCCCCTGAACAAAAATTTTATGCTCATACATGGCAATAAGTTGTCCTAGTGAAAATGGGGTTAGTTCTTTGAATATCATTGAGTTAGTGGGTGTGTTTCCATGGAAGACCTTAAAGTTCAACAGTCGGTCTATTTCCTCATCGGATTTCCCGGCATTGATAAGCTCTTGTTCTACTTCTTCTTCAGTTTTACCAAAAGCAAGGGCTTCTGTTTGAGCGAAGAAGTTGGCCAGCAATTTTTCCTGGTGATCAGATACCTCGTTAGCGCTTTTTGCATAAGCTATAAAGTCTGCCGGAATCAATTCGGTACCCTGGTGGATCAGTTGGTAAAATGCATGCTGTCCGTTTGTTCCCGGTTCTCCCCAGATAATTGGTCCGGTTTCATATTCTACAAATTCTCCGTTTCTGTCTACGCATTTTCCATTGCTTTCCATGTCTCCCTGCTGAAGATAAGCTGCAAACCTGTCTAAATACTGAGAATATGGCAGAATAGCGTAGCTGGTCGCCGCATAAAAATTACGGTACCAGATTCCTAAAAGTCCCATTAAAACCGGAACGTTTTCGGAGAAGTCTGCAGTTTGGAAGTGTTGGTCGGTATCAAAAGCACCTCTTAACAGCTGTTCGAAATTTTCATATCCTACAGCAAGGACAATGCTTAATCCGATAGCACTCCAAAGCGAATATCTTCCGCCTACCCAATCCCAGAATTCAAAAATATTTTCTTCTGCAATTCCGAATTTTTTAACTTCCTCGATGTTGGTAGATAAGGCTACAAAGTGTTTTGCTACATCTTCCTGTTTTCCAGCTTTCAGGAACCAGTCTTTTGCTGAGTTCGCATTCGTCATTGTTTCCTGGGTCGTAAAGGTCTTGGAAGCAATGATGAATAAAGTGGTTTCAGGGTTTAATTTTTTAACTACCTCTGCGATATGATTGCCATCTACATTGGATACAAAATGAACATCCAGTCTGGTTTTAAAATGCTTTAAAGCAGAACATACCATGACCGGTCCTAAATCTGAACCTCCAATACCTATATTCACGACATCCGTGATCTCTTTTCCACTGAAACCTTTGTGTTCTCCAGATATGATTTTTTCGGAGAAGGCTTTCATGTGGTCAAGAACTCTTTTGATCTGTGGTTTGATATTTTCACCGTCTACAAGAATTTCGCGGTCAGAAAAATCTCTTAACGCGGTATGCAATACTGCTCTTCCTTCTGTCTCGTTGATTTTATCACCAGAGAACATTTTTGAAATGGCTTCTTTCAACTGACATTCTTCGGCCAGCTGTAACAGAAGTTCTTTTGTTCTCGAATCAATTAAGTTTTTAGAATAATCAAAAAGATAATTGTCCTTTTGTAAAGAAAATTCTGAAAAACGATTCGGATTATACTGGAAAAGGCTTCTCAGGTCAAAATCGTTTCCTGCAAAATGTTCGTCAAGAGCTTTCCAGCTGTTAGTTTGTATAGGATTTATTTTTGATAGCATATTTTTCGGGAATTAGAGTTCAGAGAATAAACATTTTTAAAAATTCATAAGACTTTATTTCTGATCTGCAAATTTAAGGAAAAATAAAACCTCAAATAAATTTGAAGATGATAAATAACATTTTTTTAAAGAACAAAGCCTCAGATAGGATCCGGGGCTTTGTTTTTTTTCACTGATTAGAAGATTTGGTTTATATTATTCATCCATTTCATTCAGGATATTTTCCAGCTGATTGGCATTGCGTCCATAGATATATTTTGTCCATAGAACAATACTTACTACAATAGAAAGTGTTCCCAATAATACGGCTATTATCAAAGCTTGCTGATAGGAATTGGTAAGTTCAGACAGGGTTTTTCCCTTTTTTTCCAAAAGATTATAGATCTCTAGGCCAATGGTGATAAGAAAATGAGGGAGTAACAAAAACCCGAAAGACTGATATCTTTCCATATTCAATCTCAGCTCATGATATATCTTCCAAAGACTGTTTTTAGTATTGCCTGTATACAGTTCAGTTTGTTTATAAAACTTATAAAATCCATAAAGATAATAAGAGGATATAACAACCATCATCGTATAAGATATATAGTAGATGATGTATTGCGAAGATGGGAATCCCAGTTGAAGAGGGAAAAAACCAATAAGGATGATGGCAACCACCTGCATTGGGAATTCCTTTTTCATGTTTTTCTGGATCTTTGAAATAGGATGTTTACTTTCTTTTAGCTTTTCTATAGTATCTGGAATTTGGACGTTATGGTCTTCATTATTCCATTGTTCTTTTAATTGATCAAAATTCATAACCTGATTTTTTTATGATTTGCTGTATTTTTTCTTTTGTTCTGTTAAGTTTTACGCGGGCATTGCCTTCGCTGAGTCCCAGATTGCTTCCGATTTCCTTATGAGACATCCCCTCCATGAAATAAAATATGACGGCTTTTTCCAACGAATTGAGTTCCTGTACGGCGCTGTAAAAAATTTCCAGCTGCCTATCTTTTGCCGGGTTGTAGTCTTCCTGCGCTACTTCAAAATGATGAGAAGGGTCTGTATGGGTATTGGTTCTCTGTTTTTCTTTTTTTAAATAAGTAATGGAAGTATTGATGGCGACACGGTACATCCATGTTGAGAATTCACTGTTTCCTTTAAAGTTTTGGTAAGATTTCCATAGCTGGATAAGAATCTCCTGCTGCAGGTCTTCCCGGTCCTCAGTGGAATCTGCGTAGATCCGTGAGGCTTTGTACAAAATACCCTTGTGCTGGTTGACAAGCTTTAAAAAAGCTGTTTCAGTTGGATTACTCACAATAGTTTCATGGTTTGGTTATGATTATAAACTTGATACAGGCTTTACAGTATAACCTTTTGACTGCAGAAGAGGGATAATGCCATTTTCACCCATAAGATGAGATCCACCCACAGCAAATAAAGAGCTTTGGTTTTTCATTATTTCAGGCATTGCTTTTACCCAGTTTTGATTTCTGTTGGTGAGCATTGCTTTTTCCTGTTGGGTATTCATAAATCTTTCATCCTTAAAAAGACTATAAAGTAAGTGTATATTTTCATTTTTAAAAGCTTCTATCATTTGTTTAAAAAGGATTTCATATTCCTTACCCATTTTTAGTTGGGTGATTGTACTTCTCAGATTATAAGCTTCATTAATGCTCTTCAACTGATCCTCTACCTTTTCAAGACCTTTGATCGTTTTTTTATCTTTTATTGCTTTCTGGAGAAGTTCCATTTCATAGAGCTTTATTTCAGTCTGGGGACATGGTATTGCTTTAGTAGAAAGTAGAGCATAAAGTGCTTGTGGACTTGATGAGTCTATACTTTTTAGATCCGTCCCATAATCAGCCAGAATTGTATTCAGTTCTTTGGCTTCATTCGGAGAAAGCTGTTCTGATATTTTTTTATCTGTCTGATACATTTTTTGTAGTGATTTTATTTCAGCAGGATCTGTATAATTGATCTCCATGACAAAATTGTCAGATTTCTCAAGAGCTTTCAATACCTTGGGTTTTATTTCAAAATCTTTACTGCATAAGATATGAAAAGTTCCGGTAATATAAGAAGGCTTGGAGAGACCATTTCCGGATACTTCCCATAGCAGGCTGTTGTCATTGCTGGGAGTTGATTTCTGTGCTTTTGTGGTCATCGTATTCATTGATAATAATGCTGCGAATCCAAGTTTTACTAAATTTTTCATATTATTAATTTTTTTTGATTTCTTATTCTTTAAACAGTAGGTAAATGTGGTGCTGCAATCGTTACAGTTTTTTTTGAAAAAAAATAAAAACCTCCTTAAAAAAGGAGGTTGTAAAATCTAAAATTATAATGATAACCAATTGGTTAGGTGTTTTTTTATTCCGATATTTTTGAATGCTCATGCTTTGCTGTTTTTCTTTTTCTGAAAAAATAAATACCTACACCTGCAATGAGTAAGAGAGGCCAAATATTGATAAGCGCTACTATAATATTCTGAATCAGATAAAATCCATATACAAAACCTTCTTTCACTTGGTATATAAAATTGAATTTATATTTATTGTCAATACTGTTAGTATTGGTAATGGCGATTTCTGCAATGCGTAATTTGGGTTCTTTGATGTAGATATCAACGGTACTGTACTTCAGATTATCAGTTGTATCCATACTGGTCAGTTTTTGGATATTTCCCTCTGCCATGTTTTCATCATCAAGCTTTACTTTATCCTTATCTGTTTTCAGTTGGCCGATGTTTTCAGATGTTTTTTGGTTTCTCTTACCTTCCATTTCTGCATATTTAATGCTGGCTGTGATATCTTCCGCGTTAACAGATCTGGAATTAAGGAATAGTTTATTGTTATTAACCAAGGTCAGAAGCTCGCCTAGTTTTTCCGTGGGAACACGTACCTGCATCGTATTTTCTGTCTGATATTTTTTAATCAGCATCGCTTCTTCATTAGAGGTATTATAAGTGTTTTCCGAAACGATATTAGTTTGAAGATTACTCTTAACTACAAATCCACCAAGATCCTGAACTGATTTTTCGATAGAGAGGGTTGTATTATAAACATCTTTTACCTCCATATTAATATCCGCAGTTTTGATGAACTGCTTGTCTTTTACTTTCATCGTAGCCACTGATGAGATGCTGTCTGATACAATGGTTGCTGTTGAATCTGCACTGGCATAGGCTTCAAGCTCTGTAGAAGCTACTTCTCCTTTTTTACATGAAGATATTCCTAATAAAAGAAATGCAGATAGCGATAATGTAATGTACGTAGTTTTCATAGTGTGAGGTTTAATGTTTTGCTTAGGTCAAAGTTGGGGCAGGATCTTTTGTAATGCTTGAAAAACTGCAGTAAAAAGCTTGTAAAGAAAATATTCCGTTGTAATGTGTTGAATTTAAGTATTTTGTAAAACTGATTCAATGGATGCTGTTTTTTTTCGGAGTAATTTTTGCTTATCTTTTACAAACCAAACCCACAAATAATCATTATGTCAAATACCTTTTCTAAAATAAGAAACGCGATAGGACTATTCACGTCCATAGATTTTGATCAATTGAGTACAATCTCTAAAAAAGTGGACTTACCAAAACTGATGCAAAATTTTTCAAAACTGGATGATAAACAGCTTGCAGGGCTTATGAAAATGCTGGATTCGGATAAGAAAAAGAAAGAGCTTCCACCTATTGACGGTGATTTTTATGATATCTACCACACCTTAACTCCTGAGCAGCGGGAAATACAGCTTAAAGTAAGAGCTTTTATGGAAAAGGAAGTGAAGCCTTTGGTGAACCATTATTGGTTGAGAGACGAATTTCCTTTTGAACTGATTCCTAAATTTCAGAAACTCGATATCTGTGGTGTTACCTATGAAGGATACGGCTGTCCGGGAATGCCTTTTTTGATGGAGGGTGTTATTGCTATGGAAATGGCTAGAGTAGATGCATCAATTGCCACCTTTTTTGGAGTGCAGTCCGGGCTGGCTATGGGTTCTATTTACATCTGCGGTTCAGAAGAGCAAAAACAGAAATGGCTTCCCCAAATGCAGAAATTTGAAAAGATAGGAGCTTTCGGACTTACGGAGCCCGAAGTGGGATCCGGAGCTGCAGGAGGTCTTACCGTGACATGCAGAAAAACAGATGAGGGCTGGATTCTTAACGGACAGAAAAAATGGATTGGAAATGCAACTTTTGCAGATATTATCATTATCTGGGCAAGAGATTTGGATAGCGGAGAAGTAAAAGGCTTTATTGTAGAAAAAGACAATCCCGGATTCTCTGTAGAAAAAATCAAAGGGAAAATGGCCTTAAGAATTGTTCAGAATGGCCTTATTACTTTAAAAGACTGTGTGGTGACTGAAGAAAACAGACTTCAGAATGCCAACTCATTTAAAGATACCGGAAAAGTACTTCGGATGACCAGGGCAGGAGTGGCCTGGATGGCTACAGGTTGCGCAAGGGGGGCTTATGAAAGTGCTTTGGATTATACCCGAAAAAGGGAGCAGTTTGGAAGACCAATTGCTTCATTTCAGATGATTCAGGGGCACTTAGTGGAAATGTTATCCAATCTTACTGCGATGCAGACAATGGTTTTCAGATTGTCTGAAATGCAGGATGAAGGGATTTTAAAAGACGAACATGCTTCTTTAGCTAAAGTTTTCTGTACCCTTAGAACAAGAGATATTGTGTCCAGGGCCAGAGAAGTAATGGGTGGAAACGGAATCTTGCTGGAATACGATGTGGCAAGATTTGTTGCCGACGCAGAAGCTATTTATTCTTATGAGGGAACAAAAGAAATAAACTCTCTGATCGTAGGACGTTCGATCACGGGATTCAGTGCATTTGTTTAGGGTATAGGTGGCAGATAGTAAAGCAGGTTGCAGCCTTGTAAAATTTTAATGATTTGTTGTTTTAAACAACATAAATTTTGGAGTATCGCTACATAGTAATCTCCTGCTTGCTATCTGACACCTGCGATCTAATTATTAACTGATTAAATTCCTGTACTTTTCTTTATTATCAAGAATTACCCAAAGATTAATTAGAAGCAAAACAATAGACATGCCTATCCCCATTTGGGATGGGTCTCTGTATACATTTTGAAGGAATATTCCTACCATGACAGGTAATATGATAATTGCGCCCAACGCTCTGGTTTTTGGGAAAATAAATAATATCCCTCCAACAATTTCTACAACGCCTACCAAAGGCATTAGCCAGCCAATTTCAGTGAAAGCAGCGTATATTTTCACCTGTTCATCCGTCATTTTAGGCATGGGAGCATACTGGAAAAACTTGGTTAAGCCCGCATTGATAAAAGTAAGTGCGAACAACAGACAGAAAATGAATTTTACGATTTTCATAATTGATAATTTTATATCAAATGTAAAACAAATATGAGATTTGTTTATTGGTTTTTAATAAAAATTACAATTTCCGTGTTTCTTTTTTAATATTGGTGTGTTTTAGTAAAGTGTCGTTTGTGTTTTAAGTACTGCTCTTTGTTTATGGCTTGATACCTATGTCTAATCCATTTCCTCGAGGGTAATATTCTTGGAAATTTTATAGCTTTTCTTCTTTTTATTAGGTTTTTGTTCTTCCCCAAGCAGTCTTCCCCAAGGTTTTAAATCATCTACTTTTTCACAGATGATTTTAATGATTGCAATGGCTGGAATACACAGAAACATTCCTGCTATTCCCCAAAGATGTTCTCCTAAAAGAATTCCGATAAAAGAAAATAATGCGTTGATTTTCACTTTTGAACCTACTACAAATGGCAGAACAATATTTCCATCCACAGCATGTACTCCAATATAGCCAATAATAACATAAATACAGGTAGATGGTGTAGAGGTAGCAAATGCAATAAAACAGGATATGACAAGAGAGATGAAAATTCCAAGATATGGAATAACATTGAGCAGGCCTGTTAGGACCGCTAAAAGGATGGCATATTTCACGCCTAAAATAGTGAGAACGATAGAGGTAAGCGTGGATACAATAATAACCTGAAGAAAAAGACCGAAAATATATTTTTTGGTCATCACGCGAATCTCTGTTACCGCTTCCTGCACACTGTTCTTATGTCTTTCGTTAAAAACAGTAACAATAAAATTATTTAAAAGTCTTCGGTAATTTAAAATGAAGATGAAGAACAATGTGAAAAATAGAATAAACCCGAATCCTGTTGAAAATATTCCAAATGTAAATCCTAAAATAGCCCCTGAAGAAGATAAAAGTTTATTCAGTCCTTGGTTGATGTAATCTACCTGTTCATCTACTTTGACATTGAATGTTTTAGAAACCCAATGCTGAAGATTATTAAATAAAGTGGTAAACTGTTCTCTGAGATGAGGAAGATCCTTACTGAAGTCAGACAATTGGGTGCTGAAAAAATATATCACCCCACTTAAAATGACCAACATCATAAAAACGGAAGTCATTGTAGATACAGACCTTGGAAATCTGAGCTTTCTTTCCATGAAAGTGGCTACAGGCAAAAATAGCATGGCCATCAGGAATGCAAAGAAAAATGGAGCTAGAATACTCTGTCCTAATGCCAGCAGATAACCAATGCCAATAATAGAAATTACAACCAATGTAAGCTTGGTAAGGAAAGGGAGTCTAAGAAAATTCATAATTTAAAATATGCAGTATGGATTAAAAATAAGAAAACCCACTGAATTGAGAAATTAATTAGGGATCAACTTGAGTTTTATTTTTAGAACAGCAAATTTTATTCCATCAAAATGAGGACTGAACGTATTTTATACGGGTTAACATCAAACAGAAACACGTTCCGGATATCCGAAACGTGTTTCTTTATTGAGAAGTTGATATGTTATAATGAATTATTTTTCAATAGCGATGTCTATGACCTCCTCCATTCTGCTGACATAGTGAACTTTCAGGTTTTTTAAATAGTCCTTTTTGATCTCTTCTACATCTTTTCTGTTGGCATCACACAATATGACATCTTTAACTCCAGCTCTGGTTGCAGCAAGAAGTTTTTCTTTAATTCCCCCTACAGGAAGAACTTTTCCTCTTAGTGTAATTTCTCCTGTCATCGCAAGGTGAGGTTTTACCTTTTTATTTTTGAAAGAAGAAACCATAGAAGTCAGCATGGCAATACCTGCTGATGGCCCATCCTTAGGAGTTGCCCCTTCAGGAACGTGAACGTGGATGTTTTTCTTATCCAGTTCCTCCTGTGGTATTCCCAGTTCGTCATGTCTTGCTTTAATATATTCCAGCGCAATGGTTGCTGATTCTTTCATCACGGTTCCCAGGTTTCCGGTCATGGTTAACGTTCCTTTTCCGTTGCTCAAGATACTTTCAATGTAAAGAATATCTCCACCTACACTCGTCCAGGCTAAACCTGTAACAACACCGGGTACTCCTGTGATTTCAGATAGACTTTTAGGTCTTGGAACGCCCAGGATTTCATCTACTTTTTCAACAGAAATTTTAGAGTCATACTCTTTTACCAGGGCTGTCTGTAATGCCACCCATCTGGCGATGGATGCAATTCTTTTCTCTAAACTTCTTACTCCGCTTTCTGAAGTGTGTGCCTCTATAATGTGCTTAAGCTCAGGGTTTCCAAGTTTAAATGACTTGGTGTCCAATCCATTTTCCTCCTGTTGTTTCTTGATCAGGTGTCTTTTTGCAATTTCAATTTTCTCCTCCAGTGTATATCCTGCAATCTGTATGATCTCTGTTCTGTCTAAAAGAGGACTCTGTATGGTTGATAATGAATTGGCTGTTGCTATGAACATGACTTTGGATAGGTCATAACCCATTTCAAGGAAATTATCATAGAAAGATTTATTTTGTTCGGGATCAAGAACTTCCAGCAATGCTGAGCTGGGATCGCCATGAAGACCCTGTCCGATTTTATCAATCTCATCCAGAACGATTACAGGGTTAGAAGTACCGGCCTTTTTAATAGACTGTACAATTCTTCCTGCCATTGCTCCGATATAGGTTTTTCTGTGTCCGCGGATTTCACTTTCATCATGAAGGCCACCTAAAGATAATCTTACGTATTTTCTTCCTAAAGCATCAGCAATAGATTTTCCTAAAGAGGTCTTACCTACTCCCGGAGGTCCTACCAATAAGAGAATAGGAGATTTCATGTTGTTTTTTAATTTTAAAACAGCCATATGCTCCAGGATCCTTTTCTTGATATCTTCCAATCCAAAATGAGCTTTATCCAATACTTTCTCTGCTTTTGCAATATCAAAAATATCTTTGGTGTAAGTTTCCCATGGAAGATCCGTAAAGAAATCCAGATAATTTCTCTGAACATTATAGTCCGGAGAATTTGGATTCTGACGCTGTAGTCTGCCAATCTCTTTCTGGAAATGGTCTTCTACTTCCTGGCTCCATTTTTTGGTTTTAGCTTTAGCAATGAGATCTTCTACATCACTTTCAGGACCGCCACCCAACTCTTCCTGGATCGTTCTGATCTGTTGGTTCAGGAAATATTCTCTTTGTTGTTTGTCAAGATCTTTGGAGGTTTTCTGATGGATCTGGCTTCTTAATTCCAGCTTTCTGAAATCCTCATGCATCATTTCATAGCATTTCTTAGCTCTTTCCATCATGCTTTTTTCCTCCAACAGCTTTTGCTTTTCCACAGAAGGGAAACTGGAGTTGGTGCAGATAAAATTCAAAAGATCATCATTATTATTGATGTTTTTGATAGCAAAATTAGCTGCATTGGGAATGTTAGGATCCAGTTCAATGATTTTTAAAGCAAGTTCTTTAATGTTTTCAAGCAATGCCTCGTATTCCTCCTGATTTTTCGGTTTGGAATCTTTTAATTTTGAAATTTCAGCTTTAAAATAAGGCTGAAGATCAACAATCTTTTTGATCTTAAATCTGTGAAAACCTTTAGTAATAGCTGTAATATTGCCTTCGGGTAATTTTATAATCTTAATGATCTTGGCCAGTGTTCCGGTAAGATAGATGTCTTTTTCAGTAGGTTGTTCCAGATCTGAATTCTTCTGGCTTACGATTCCAATAAAATCTCCGTTCTTCTGAGCTTCTTCAAGAAGTTGTATTGAGGTTTTTCTCCCTGCAGTAATAGGAATTACCACATTAGGGAACATTACCATATTTCTTACAGGAAGTATAGGGAATATTTTTTGTTCGGAATTTTTATCAGTTTCCGAAAAGTCGGAAAGATTGATTTCCTCAGTTACGATATCAAATCCGTCGCTGATCATTTCTTCTAAACTAATATCTTCAAATTCTGTCATACTCAATCAAATGACAAATTGTCATTTTCGTTTTTAATCGTTAAAGTGATTTTTTATAATAAGCCCTGAAAACGGGTGGTATATTATAATACTCTATGTTGCACAATACTTATGCCATTTGTTTTTTACGAAAAAATATGGTCAAAATTTCCTTTTTTGAATAAACTTGATGATTAAAAATTAAAATAAAGCACTTCTATTTCTGTAATTTCTTAAAAATGTGTATTTTCGCAAACTGATAAAAAACTATAATTTATAAAATGGCAATTTTAGGACAAATTAGGAGTAAGCCTTGGCTTTTAATGGGAGTAATAGCCTTAGCGCTTTTAGCGTTTTTGGTTAACCCAGACAGTATTGACAAGGTTTTTGGTAAAAATCCTGACATTTTAGGAAAAGTAAATGGTGAAAAAATTACCCGCGAAGAGTTTAACGATCAGCTTTTCGTATTGCAGCAACAAGCTGAACAACAAGGCGGTCCAAAGACCGGTCTTGAAGAACAGGCTTGGCAATTATTGGTGCAATCTAAACTTATCAAACAGCAGTTCGAGAAATTGGGCTTTGAAATGACTGATGATTATTTCTGGAACCAGATTCAGTATGATCAGATGTTTGCTCAGAATAAACAGTTTTTTGATGAGAAGGGTAACTTTAAAACTCAAGAGCTTAAAAAAGAAATCGAAACATTACAAAGTGCTAACCCTCAGGGATATGCTCAATGGTTGAAAACAAAGAAGACGATTGAATACAGACTGATGGCGAGACAGGTATTCAGCAATATTTCAGCAGGTATTACTACAGGTAAAAAAGAAGCTGAAGAATTGATGAAGCAGAGAGATCAGCTTGCAGATATCGACTTTGTGAAAGTGGACTATGCAGCTTATCTTCAGAAAACTAAAATTAATGTTACGACGGAAGATCTTGCTAATTACATCAAGCAGCATCCTGTAATGTTCAAAGCTGAACCTAGCAGAAATATTGGAATTGTATATTTCCCATCTAAACCTAGCGCAGCAGATGATGCCGCAGCATTGAAAGAAATTACAAAATTATACTCAGCAGGTAGTGATGCCAGCGGAGGTACGGAAAACTTCCAGAATACAAAGAACGATTCTATGTTTGTAATGGCAAACTCTGATATGCCTTTCAATCCTCAGTATATGAAACCTGCTCAGTTACCGGCTACAATACAGAGCCAGATTACTACGGCAGCAATAGGACAAACTTTTGGACCATATAAAGAACAGGATTTTTATGTAGTGTCTAAACTTGTTGGTAAAAAGACTTCAGATTCTACATTGTCAAGACATATCCTTATTGCTTTCAAAGGAAGTCCTGCCGGAGAAGGAGTAACAAGATCTAAAGAGCAGGCTAAGAAATTGGCAGACTCTATCGGAGCTATTGTAAAATCAACTCCTGCTAAATTTACAGAATTCCTTAAGCTTTCTAACGATCCAAATTCTGCAGCACAAGGAGGAAGTTTAGGATGGACAACTCCAGAAACTCCTTTCGTTCCTGAATTCCTTACTTACCTTGCAAATAATCCTAAAGGAGCTACAGGGGTAGTAGAAACACAGTTCGGTTATCATATCATCAATATTGAAGATAAAAAATCCGGATCAATGGGGTATCAGGTTGCTAACTTAGTGAAAGCAATTAAAGCTTCAGATGCTACAGAAGCAGAAACAGATAAAAAATCAAGAAAATTCATTCAGCAGATTCAAGGGAAATCTTTCAACGATTTTGTGAATATTGCTAAGAAAGATAACTATCAGTTCTCTAATCCAAAAGCAGCAAAAAGATTTGAAGGTCAGCTTCAGGGCTTAGGTACTGACAAAGACGCTGAGATCCTTACTTGGGCTTTTGATAAGAAAAGAACTAAAGGAGATACAGAATTATTTACTGTAGAAGGAACAGGTGACAAAATTGTAGTATACCTGAACGGAAAACAGGAAGCTGGTCTTGCTGATCCGGAATCTGTAAGAGATCAGATTGAAGTGATTGTTAAAAATAAATTGGCTGCAAAACAGATTTCTGATAAAATTGCAGGAGCTAAAGCTTCTAATTTAGATCAGATTGCTACATTGTTTGCTTCTTCAAAACAATCAGCTCAGGTGAATCTATTGAACCCTTCAGTAGCAGGTGCTATGGAACCTAAAGTGGCAGGTGCTGCATTTGGAGTGAAGAAAGGTCAGCTTTCTAAGCCGGTTGAAGGTGGAACAGGAGTATATGTTCTGATCAAAAAATCAGAAACAATAAACAAACAGCCTGGAGATCTTAAGCAGTTCACAGAATCTATTACACAGAGAAATGTAGGAATGTTCGGACAGGCTTGGTTAAAGAGTCTTCAGGATAATTCTGAAATCGAAGATTATAGAATCGAGATCTGGAATAAGGTAGGAAATCAACAACAATAAGAAATTAAATTTCAACAATATAAAAGCGACAAATTTTTTTGTCGCTTTTTTTGTATTTAACGCAGAACAATAACCGAAAAGATTTATTTAAAATGTACTATATTTGCTTATTAGAAAAAAATTAGCAAGTGAAGTTCAGTAAAGAATTAAAAGCTGGTGTGATCACACTTCTAGCTATCGTAGGCTTTGTGGTGTTGTTTCAATTCATGAAAGGGAAAAGCCTTTTTACTACCGATAATATATTTTATGCAAAATATGACAATGTGGAAGGCCTTGCGCAATCTTCAGCGGTGTCTATCAACGGTCTGAAAGTAGGGCAGGTGGATAAGATCATTCCTCAAACAGCAAAAGACGGTAAAATCAGCTTTATTGTCAAAATTACGGTTGATAACAAGTTCGAATTTTCAAAAAATTCAATGCTGGAAATTTTTGAACCGGGATTAATGTCCGGTAAAGAAATGAGAGTGAATCTTGTGTATGGAGGGGCTACTGCAAAAGATGGTGATACCCTGAAAGGAGCTTTTAAATTGGGAATGATGGGAAGTCTTTCTTCTCAGGTAGGCCCGGTTAAAGATCAGCTACAGGTGGTATTACATAGAGTAGATTCTTTGATGACCAATGCCAATCAGATCTTTGATGCTCAGAATAGAGCTGAAATCAAGGCTTTATTAACCAATCTTAATAAAACGGTAGGAGCATTACAGGCAACAGCAGGAAGTGTCAATACGCTGGTAGGACATAATGATCCTAAACTTCAGAAAGTATTGGACGATGCAAGCCTTACTATGCAGAGTGGAAAAGTAACCTTAGACAAATATGGAAACTTAGCACAAAGCATTGATACCAAACAATTAAATGCAACCATTGCCAATTTGGATACTACTGTAGGTAAGCTGAATCAGGTAATTGGCGGTATAGATAAAGGAGAGGGAAGTTTAGGCAAACTAATGAAGGATGAACAACTTTATAATAATCTGAATTCAGCATCTTCGAATCTGAATTCATTGATTGAAGATATGAAAGCGAATCCTAAGAGATATATTAATTTCTCGGTTTTCGGTAAAAATAATAAAGACTAATACGTCCTATGCAGTACATCGATAACATTATTTTCCTGATTTTATTAGTGGCTGGGTTTGGCTTGTTTGCTAAAAGCCTGCAGAAGATCTACAGAAATATCAGGCTCGGGCATGAAATTAACAGAAATGACAGAAAATCTGAGCGCTGGACTACCATGGCAAGAGTGGCTATGGGGCAGAGCAAAATGGTAAAACGTCCTGTTGCAGGGATATTGCACCTTTTTGTATACGTAGGTTTTATTATTATTAATATCGAGCTTATAGAAATTGTGGTGGATGGATTATTCGGAACCCACCGTTTCCTGGCTTCGGTTTTCGGACATGGATTTTATAATTTCTTTACTGCGACATTAGAGGTTCTGGCACTTCTTGTAGTGATCGGAGTAGTGGTGTTCTTTATCAGAAGAAACTTTTATGGAGTCAAAAGATTAACCATGAAAGAGCTTTTCGGGTGGCCAAAACAAGATGCTAACTGGATTCTTATTATAGAATTTGCCTTAATGATGGCTTTCTTTAAGATGAACGGAGCAGATTGGATTTTGCAACAGAGAGGTCTTCTTCCTGAGCATGGAAGTTTCCCTATCAGTTCTACCTTTTTAGCACCGGTTTTAGGTGGCTTTAGTGACGGTTTTCTTTTCTTTACAGAGAAAGCAGCATGGTGGTTCCATTTTGTGGGAATTCTTTTCTTCATGAACTATCTTTACTATTCAAAACATTTACACATTATCCTGGCGTTCCCAAGCACATGGTTTGCCAATCTTGATAAAAAAGGAAAATTCAATAATCTTGAATCTGTAACTAAGGAAATCAAATTAATGATGGACCCTAATGCTGATCCTTATGCAGCTCCGGCTGAAGGTGAGGCAGATGCTGCTCCTTCTAAATTTGGTGCAGAAGATATATTTGACCTCAATCAGGTACAACTGCTTAATGCCTATTCCTGTACAGAATGTGGACGTTGTACTTCTGTTTGTCCTGCTAATATTACGGGTAAAAAACTTTCTCCAAGATTAATCCTTATGAAAACAAGAGACCGATTGGAAGAGGTAGGAAAAAATATAGATAAAAACGGAAAATTTGTTGACGACGGTAAAAAGTTGTTGAATGATTATATCACAAAAGAAGAACTTTGGGCTTGTACCACCTGTAATGCATGTACAGATGCCTGCCCTGTATTATTAGATCCTCTTTCCATTATTTTTGAGATGAGAAGATTCCTGGTAATGGAGCAGTCTGCTGCACCACAGGAACTGAACCTGATGATGACGAATGTGGAAAATAATGCTGCTCCTTGGCAATATAACCAGGCAGACCGTTTGAACTGGGCAAATGATTAAATCATGAAAAAACTAATCTTCATATTTCTGTTCTTATGTTCAGGTTTTCTTCTGGCTCAATCGGAGGATCAGAAGAAAATTCTTGAGGATTCACGGTCTTTCATATCTTTATTTCAAAAGAAAGATTATGATGGAATGCTGAATATGACCCATCCGGCAATATTTGAAAAAATTGATAAAAAATCAATGATCGATGGTTTCAAAAAAATGTTTGAGAAGAATGATGAATTTGAAATAGAAATGGTAGATACGGATCAGACCAGATTTAATGTTTCTGATATTTTTACCACTACAGATAACACAAAATATGCGTTCAGCAGCTATCCGATGAAAATGAAAATGACATTTTTAAAGGAAAAGTTTGATGAAGATAAAAAGAAGATGGTGCTGGGAATGATGGAAGCTCAAGGAATGAAGGCACAATTTATCAATGATACGACCCTGGAAATGAGTAAGCAAAGTATGATCCTTGCCCTCAATGATAAAACAACATCAAATACCTGGAAGTATCTGAATTATGACGAAGCCAATCCTTTATATGTTTCTATAGTCCCTGTGGAGGTCATGAAAAAGGCAAAGGAATACTATGCTAACTTATTAATTAAACAAAAAGAAAATGCAAATTAAAACAATGGCAGAATTTGCTGCCGAAGGAAGATCCCCGGAAGTTTTATTTTGGGTTGGATGTGCTGGAAGTTTCGATGACCGCGCCAAAAAAATTACAAAAGCATTTTGCAAAATATTAAATAAAATAGGAGTTGAATTTGCGGTGCTGGGACAGGAAGAAAGCTGTACCGGAGATCCTGCAAAAAGAGCTGGAAACGAATTTGTTTTCCAGATGATGGCCCTTACCAATATTGAAGTACTGAATGCATATGAGGTGAAAAAAATAGTAACGGCTTGCCCGCACTGTTTCAATACCCTTAAAAATGAATATCCAAGCCTTGGGGGACACTTTGATGTGGTTCACCATACCCAATTCCTTAAAACATTGATGGAAGAGGGAAGATTAAAAATTGAAGGCGGTGCATTTAAAGGAAAGAAAATTACCTTTCATGATCCGTGCTACCTGGGAAGAGCCAACGACGAGTATGAAGCACCGAGATTATTGCTTGAAAAGCTGGATGCGGAGCTTGTGGAAATGAAACGTTGCAAAACGAATGGTCTTTGTTGTGGTGCTGGAGGTGCACAGATGTTTAAGGAACCTGAAAAAGGAAATAAAGACATCAATATCGAGAGAACCGAAGAAGCCTTATCTTTTGAACCTAAAGTGATTGCTACAGGATGTCCTTTCTGTAATACGATGATGACTGATGGAGTAAAACACTTTAATAAGAATACAGAAGTTGCCGTAAAAGATATTGTAGAACTTCTTGCTGAAGCAGAGGATTTATAATACTTTTACATACAATATAGATAAAAACTCAGGCTTTAGCTTGAGTTTTTATTTGTGATCAACTCAAGAATATTTCTTAATTTTGATACTTTAAATTGATAACATATGAAATCGTCATTCCATGATACTTTCTGGCAGGAAGAACTGGTGATGAAGATAATATATGTTATTAATAAATAAATACTTACATATGAAAATAGAAGAATCCAATATTGTAGAAACTAACGACTACAGAGTTATTATATACCCGGCTTCAAGGCCTTTTGAAACTAAAGAAGCAAAAGCAATTACTGAAAAATTGTTTGACTTCCTTGCGACATGGGCGGCTCACGGAAAAGCACTTTCTTCTTCTTTTAAAATTGAAAAAAATCAATTTATCATCATCTGTGTAGATGAAGAAAAAGAAATGGCTTCAGGATGCAGTATTGATGCATTGGGTAAGATCATGAGAGAAATTGATGAAGAATACCAACTGGGACTTTTCGACAGAATGAAAGCCAGTTTTGTAGACAACGGAGAGGTGAAGACATTAAAACTTCAGGATTTTAAATCCCAATTGAGAAGCGGAGAGCTTTCAGGGGATATCGAGGTTTTTGATTTCTCTAAAAATACCTATCTGGACTTCTTAAGCCACTTCCTTTTACCTTTGGAAAAAAGTTGGGCGGCTTCTATAAAATAAGTGTTTAAAGAAACACGGTAATCAATCAGAAAGTGGAATGCATTTCCACTTTTTTGTTTTAATGTATCTTTGCAGGGACTCAGTAATTGCTAATGCCAAAAGTACTTTTCTTAACGACCTCACACCGCTACGATGATGACCGGATTTTTTATCATCAGGCTAAAGCTCTCAGAGATGAAGGGTATACCGTTAAAATATGTAGTTTATATGCAGATTATAGAGGCTTTCTTGATGGGATTGATATTGAGTCTTATTCTGCTTTAGAAGAAAGCATAGAGTCGAAAATAAAAATATTCCGGGATGTTTGTCAGTCCTTTCAGCCCGATGGTATTATCTGCTCAGAACCTTTGGCAGTAATTGCTTCCAGAAAGTTTGTAAAAGACCATAAAATCAGCTGTATTTATGATATTACGGAATGGTATCCTGCCATGTCTATGCTTGAAGTCTATCCGTTTCCTGTTAAGATCATTCAGGCGGTAAAGTTTTTTCTGATTCAGCTGTATGCCGGTTGCCTCAGTACCCATTTTATTTTTGGAGAAACTACAAAGAAATTTCCTTTGGGCTATTTGTTTGGTTTTAAAAAACAGATGGTTCTTCCTTATTACCCGGATGAAATGTATATCCGGGAAAGTATAAAAAAACTTGAGCCTGGTACCCTTACCCTTTGCTATACAGGGATGATTTCAAAAGATAAAGGAATAGATAATTTCTTTAAAGCGGCTGATCGGGTAAGAAAAAAGGAGCCTCGGCTTAGACTTAAAATCCTTATTGTAGGATCTACAAGGCAGGAAAGTGATGAGATGTATTTTTCATCACTGCTTAAAAAATATGCGTTTGATGAGATTGAAATCAAAAAACCAACTTCTTTTGAGAAATTTACGGAAGCATTTTCCGGTGCTGACATGTGTTTTGATCTCAGGGAAATCAATTTTGAGAATAATCACTCTCTACCGATCAAGTTGTTTTATTTTATGGGAGCCGGAAAACCCGTTATTTACTCCCATCTGAAGGGAATCCGGAAACATATGCGAAGTCTTTCGTTTGGAAGCCTTGTAGACCCTCAGAATACGGAGCAGATTGCAGAAATCATCATAAAGTATGTGAAGACTCCTGAGCTGTACGATGCCCATGCATTCAATGCCAGAAAAGAATTTAAGGAAAAATACAATTGGGGAGTTATTCGTGATTCATTTGCTAATTTTGTAAAAAGAGCTATCGAAAAATTATAATCATGAAGCTTACTGTTATTAAAACCTTTATTTCGCGCTTTCTGATTCTGATCCTGAGTTTTGGTTTGGTTATTTATTCCACGAATATGTGGGGAAGTGAGGGAAAGGGAACCATTTCTATTGTCATTGCCAATGCTGCAGCAGTAAGCTTTTTCAGCAGTATCTTTTCAGGCAGCAGTACTTCTTATTTTGTTTCGAAGTTTAAGATTGAAAAAGTTTTGCTGTATGCCTATCTATGGTCTCTTGTGACAGGTATATTAATTCCTCTTGCCTTTAGTTTTGCCTCAATTCAGAGTGGCTATCTTCCTTACCTTATCGGTATCTCCGTTTTTTCTTCATTACTATCCACAAATATCAATTTATTTGTTGGAACCCAGAATATTAGAAAGTTTAATATCTATACAGTTTTACAACAGCTGGTGCATATTGTCTTTATTGGAATTTTCATCTATCTTTTCAATATTAAAGATGTTTCTGTGTATTTCCTTGCCCAGATTGGATGCCTTGGACTTTTATTTTTCACCAGCTTTTTTCAAATTATGAGAAAATGTAGTATTTCGGAAATATCTTTTTCAAAAGAAGTTTCAAGAAATATGTTTGAATATGGCTGGAAAACACAATTGAGTGCATTTGTCCAGTTTCTTAATTACAGGCTTTCATTTTATTTCCTCGAACATTTTGAGGGGATAGCAAGTGTAGGGATTTTTTCGATCGGGATTACCTTTTCAGAAGCCATATGGACCATTACCAGAAGTATTGCCGTGGTTTTATATTCCGATGTTGTCAACAGTAAAAGCAGGGAAGAATCTATAGAAAAGACGAAATCTTCACTTAAGCTGACGTTTATTCTCATGCTGGGTTTTGTCCTGGGAATCATCATTATTCCTGCTCAGGTTTACGAAATGATCTTCGGAAGAGAATTCAGGAATACCAAAGAAATTATGCTTCTTTTATCTCCCGGTATTTTTGCTATTGCGGTAAGTGATATGATCGGATATTATTTTTCAGGGATCAGGGAACTTAAAATACTGAATGTAAAGGCAATTGTGGGATTGGTGATTACAGTTGTTTTTTCTTTTATAGCCATACCAAGATGGGGAATTTTGGGGGCATGTTTTGTGACCACATTTTCTTATTTAGCTTCTGCATTCCTGTTATTCCGGAAGTTTTACCGTTCTACGGAATTTAAACTGAATGATTTTATGATCTCAAAAGAAGAGATCCATCTTTTAAAAGCAAAATTTATAAAGAAATAGGTCCTTGTAGCCAGCAAATAAAGTCATTTTCCTATTTTTACAACCCTATTAAGATCTAGTATGTGCGGAATCAGCGGTTATTGTTCATTTCATAAAAGTATTTCCTCTAAAAATATTTTAGAGATGAATCAGGCCATTAAACATCGGGGCCCGGATGATGAAGGCTTTTGGCTGTCTGACAAAAAAAAGGGAACCTCTTTTTCCGGAAGTGATTCTACTCCGAAAATAAAAGAACAGTTTCCGATTCTGGAAGATGATAAGTCAGAAATTGCTTTAGGATTTCGAAGACTTTCTATTATTGATCTTTCTGAAAAAGGGCATCAGCCTATGCTTACCGAAGATGAGCAGGTTGTAATTACTTTCAATGGGGAGATTTACAACTTCAGAAAGCTCAGGGAAGAACTTCAGATATTGGGGTATCACTTTGATGGATCTTCCGACACTGAAGTACTGCTGAAGTCTTATCAGGAATGGGGCACGGGCATGTTTGAAAAGCTGGATGGAATGTTTGCTCTCTGCATTGTGGATCTCAGTACACAGAAACTTATGGTAGCTAGGGATAGAGTAGGAATGAAACCTCTTTTTTATCATCAAAGTGAGCAGGGGATAGTTTGGGCTTCAGAAATAAAGGCCATTTTGAAAAATGAACTGGTAACGACTGAAATCAATTGGGATGGAGTATATACCAACTTCCTTTTTCAGACGACATTAGCTCCCAAAACCTGTTTTAAAGGAATTTTTTCTTTAGAACCTGCTTCTGTAATGACCATTAGTTTACCAGATCAGAAACTGACTGTTGAAAAATTTTGGAAGCTGCCTTTAAAGATGGAGCAGGGTATTTCTGAAGAAGAAGCTGTAAAAACCATAGATCATTTGTTGTCTGAAAGCATATCGGAACAGCTGTATGCGGATGTTCCTGTAGCGGTCATGATGAGTGGTGGCATTGATTCTACGCTAATTGCCGCTAAATCAAAACCTTTTAATGCCAGGATCAACACATACACTATTTCCTATCCTTTTTCTGAAGAGGAGATACAAAATGCTTCTCTGGCTGCCGAACATTTTGGAGTTCTGCATAAGGTTGAAAAAGTGAGCGATGAAGATGTTTTAGACCAGTTGAAAGAAAATATACAGCATTTTGAAGAACCCTACTGTAGCCTTGAAGTGCTGATCAATGCTGCAAAATATGCGAAAGATAATGGTATAAAAGTGGTGTTGAGCGGAAATGGGGCAGATGAGCTTTTTGGAGGTTATTCCCATACACTGAAGCTTAAGAAATGGCTTTTGATGAGGAATTTTAATTTTACCAGACATTTTATTTTCACGAAAGACCCTTTTTCCAGGAAGGTTAAAAACTATTTTTCTCAGGATTTTATGTTTGATTTTTTCCGTCAGAGCCAGATCAGTATGACCCCTTTTGAGGCGAAAAATATAATAACATCAGACATTTATAAAAATATTGATTCGGACCTTGCAGGTTATCATTTATCAGAATCAAAAAATTATTCAGGTTATTTTGAGTATGATATAAAATATTCTCTCTCTTCTCATCATGTTTTCAGAGACGATCTGAGTGCCATGAAATATGGGGTAGAATTTCGTTATCCCTATCTCAGTAACCGCTTGATAGATTATGTTGCGGTTTTGCCGGAGCATTTCAGGTTTAATGGTATTCAAAATAAACCTTTATTACGTAAAACAGCAGAAAAATATCTTCCTTCCGAAGTTTTGAATATGTCAAAAAGAGGTTTTTCTTTCCCTCTTAACCACTTTATTAAGAATGAACAAAAAATCAGAAATTTTATTATTGAAAATCTTGAGAGCCTGAAAAAAAGAAATTTTTTCAAAACAGAAGTTATTGATGAATGGTGGAACCGTTTGGAAAATGAATATGACTGGGTGAAAATCTGGCAGCTGGTGACTTTTGAGCTATGGTACCAGAAATATTTTGAGAAATAAAGAAGGAGTCTAAAGATTAATATTTTATCTTTGTTGTGAATGAGAAATTTTGTTTTTGGAATATTGGTTATGGCTTTCGCACTTTTAAGTTGTAAAAGTGATGATGAATCTTTACAAAGGATTGATCAGATCATGAATATTTATATGGTTAATAGTGCAGGGCAGGATTTGTTGAATAGCAAAAAGCCAGGATCATTTAGCGGGTATTCGGTGAACGACAGTTTAGGAGACAGAGATATTTCTCCTGTTAATATTCCGCTGAGAATGAGGGCTGATTCTACATTTTATATGGAATATATTGCGGGGGCAAAAAGAAAAAGGCTGGATTCTGTGAGTCCGGATAATCCGGGAACAGGCAATTCTTACTATTCTGTAATGACGCTTGGCTTAAGAAGAACTGTGAATAATGTCGCAGATACTATCACAGACAGATTAAGAATCGAGTATCGTAAAACACCCACTTTATTCCAGGTATCTAAAGTATATTACAATGATGTGCTGCAATTTTCCAAAGAAGCAGATCAACCAAATTCGATAAATACCTTTACTATCACAAAATAATTTTAAATTTGTACAATTGTTAGTTTATTTGAAGCTAACTTTCTAATATTTAACATCTCAATAAAATGTTACAAGTCAATTTTTTGCGCGACAATAAAGAGCGCGTTTTAGAAGGTCTTAAGAAAAGACAATTCAAGAATCTTGAGTTGGTAGACGAGGCTATCGCTGCTGACGAAGAAAGAAAAAGAATCCAGTTTGAATTAGATTCCCAGCTTTCCGAGATCAACAAAATCTCCAAAGAAATTGGACTTTTGATGAAGGAAGGAAAGAGAGAAGAGGCGGAATCGGCAAAATCTAAAACAGCACAGTACAAAGAGTCGAGTTCAGAATTGAAAATTCAGTTAGAAGCAAAAGAAGCTGCTTTATTGGATATTTTATACCAACTTCCCAACATACCGAATGAATTGGTAAAGAGTGGAGCTTCTGCAGATGATAACGAAATTATTTTCCAGTCTCATACAGTGGAAGGTCTTGGCGAAGGGGCTATTCCTCACTGGGAACTGGCAAAAAAATATAACCTGATTGATTTTGAATTGGGAGTGAAAATTGCGGGAGCCGGTTTCCCTGTTTATCTGGGTAAAGGAGCCAGATTACAGAGAGCTTTGGTTCAGTATTTCCTTGATAAAAATGTTGATAAAGGATATACAGAAGTAAATCCCCCTCACGTAGTAAATGAAGCATCCGGATTTGGAACAGGTCAGCTGCCTGATAAAGAAGGACAAATGTACTATATCAATGAAGATAAACTATATTTAATTCCAACGGCAGAGGTTCCGGTAACCAATCTTTACCGTGATGTATTGCTTGATGAGAAAGATCTTCCTATTAAAAATACAGCTTTTTCTCAGTGTTACAGAAGAGAGGCGGGGAGCTACGGAGCTCATGTAAGAGGACTGAACCGTCTTCACCAATTCGAAAAAGTAGAAATTGTAAGAATTGAAAAACCGGAAAATTCTTATGCTGTTTTAGAAGAAATGGTAGAACACATCAAAGAAATTCTTACTGATCTTGAACTTCCTTTCAGAGTATTAAGACTTTGCGGTGGTGATACAGGTTTTGCTTCTGCAATGACCTACGATTTTGAAGTGTGGAGTGCCGCTCAGGAAATGTGGTTGGAAGTAAGTTCTGTATCTAATTTTGAAACGTTCCAGGCTAACAGACTGAAATGCCGTTATAAAGCAGATGGTAAGTCTCAGCTGGTTCACACCTTAAATGGATCTGCAATGGCATTGCCAAGAATTATGGCTGCATTGCTTGAAAACAATCAAACTGCAGAAGGAATCAAACTTCCTAAGAAAATTGCTGAGTACGCAAGATTTGAAGTGATAAACTAATCAATAGAAACTAAATAAAATAGAGCCCACCAATTCATTTGGTGGGCTCTATTTATTCTGTTATGATAACAATCTTTTGGTCTGCATTTTTGAGCTTTGCTTCTGTATCATATAAAGTTTTCAGATCATATTCTATCCTTACCGAATAATCATCGGTCTGCTTCAGCCAGTCATGTTTTCCTGTAATAGATTTTATTTTGTTCTCAAATTTTAAAGAAGTTCCTATGTTTTTAAAAAACATCGTCATCATGCCTTCCATTTTTTCGGATTCTTCTTTTGATGTCTTGGTACGAAGGGCCTCTTCAATATTTTTAAGGTTAAAATTTTCTGTGTCTATAGTCAGTGTTTTTCCATCCCAGCTATTGAAAATATTCTGATCGAGAGGGAGCTTTTCCTCCTTGGTAAAGTTTTTCAGCGCCCGATAGTCTTCAGGGGTGAAATGTTCCATTTTAAAGGCAAAGCCAGAAGGCTGATTGTTTTCTTTTTTAGATTTCATGAAAATCTTTTTCATGATTCTGATGGTGTCCGGATTCGCTGTTTTTAATTTCCCTTCCTGCTTCTCAAGCTCATAGATGCTTGTCCAGGTAGTGGGGAGCTTATCCATCTCTGCAAATTCATTCTGTTTCAGGGAGTCAGGAGTCATTGCTTTCATTTCTGCCATAAACTCTCTGGTATCAATATCCGTTGCAGAGGTAGAGGAGGCATCCTGATGATAGATAATCTCAGAGTTGACACTACAGGATTCCAGCATAAAGAGGCTTATCAGAAATAAGACAATCATTTTCTTCATGGTTCTATTTTAAGTTTCTTTTTAATGGCAGTTTACAGCTCCATTGGGATCTTTGGATATCGTCATGGCTTCTGCTTTTGGGGAAACGTAAGGTATTCCCAGTTCCAGGCCTCTTAGAATGAATAATCCTCCCAGGATAATCATGATCACAGGAACAGCTTTTAAGACTTTTATTCTAAAGGCTTGATTCATGAGATTTCCGGCTAAAACAATAGCAAACATGAACGGTAGGGTTCCTAAACCAAATAAAGCCATATATGCGGCTCCCTGCCATATTCCTCCGCCTGCCAGGCTGGCTGTTAAAGCCATATAGACCATTCCACACGGAAGAAAGCCATTAAGAATACCTGTTGTAAATCTGGAACGGTAATCTGCCTTTTGAAGCAGCCTTCCTAAATTTGATTTTACAGAATATAAAAATTTGGAAAGAAAAGGGATTTTTGAAGCAAAATCTTTTCCCCCAAAAGAAAATACAGCCATAATAATCAGCAGAACCCCTGCGGTAATCGTCAGGTATTTCTGAAATCCCGCCATCTCAAAACCCTGTCCAATAATTCCCAGAAGAGCTCCTAATAAAGAATAGGTAAATATCCTTCCGAATTGGTAAGTGAGATTTTGAAGATAGAAATTTGCGGCCTGCTTCTTTGTGAGTCCCATCGATAAGGCAATAGGGCCACACATTCCGATACAGTGAAAGCCGGAAGCAAAGCCTAAAGCAATAGCTGATATGACAAGTCCTATTTCCATATTACATCATAATCCATTCTGTAGTCTGTTTTATCTTTTGTCCAGCTCAGTCTTAGGGTATAGTTACCCATTTTCAATACCTGTGCAGGTATTACGAAAGTATGGTCAGCATCAAGCTGTACAGACTTTTTGATATCTAAATTCTGATCATCGGTTCTGTTTAAAACAAATTTAGCCGTTGTATTAGAATTATCATATTCTTTTGGAAAAGTGATTTTTATTCCATTGGTATCCTGGCTATACGCAGGCTTTTCCTGCAGATTGTCAGCCTTTTTCTTAGCATCAATTACATCCTGGTACTGTAGTTCCTCTTCATAATAATTATCAGTGACCATCTCAGAATTCTTCTGCCCGTTCGGGAAAAGAAATAACATGGATAATATAAAAACTATGAATGCAAATAATGCGATTACAACACCATGTCCCCAACTAAAGTTCTTCATTTTTTCCGGATTTTTTTATTTGTCTTTTATGATACTCAAAAACCTCCCTGATTAATACTCTTTGAATCCCTGAGGTTTCGTAAAAATTAAAATTGTAGTTTGAAAGGTCCTTCAAAATAGGTCTGATAGGAATCGATCAGCTTGCCTTTCATATCGTAAACACCAATGGTAATATTCTGTTTAGAAAGTTTCATCTCATCTTCAGGGAAACTGATATTGATGGTTCCTTTAGAGATTTTATCTCTGTCTACCTGAATTTTACTTGATGCACTGTAAATGATCTCACCATGGGCAGGATTAATGACCTTTATGGTTACAATTTTCTTATCGTTTGTTTTATTAAGGAAAGTATAATTGTAGGTATTGGTAATTTTTCCATCCCTTACAAAGAATGTACTTCCTGCAGGTTTAATGAATTTTGCTTCCATTTCGCCACGGCTGTAAAGAAGATATCCCAGGAATCCTACCAAAAGGAATAGGAATATCGAGAAGCCTTTCATTCTTCCGGTAAATTTAAACTGAGTCTCTTGCTCAATTTCATTTTCAGAAGCATATCTTACAAGCCCTTTCGGAAGACCTACCTTTTCCATTACTTCATCACAGGCATCAATACACGCTGTACAGTTGATACATTCCAGCTGCTGCCCGTCTCGGATGTCAATTCCAGTAGGACATACCACTACACATTGGTGACAGTCTATACAATCTCCTTTACCTGCAGCTTTTCTGTCTTCACCCTTTCTCCATTTTGATCTGTTTTCCCCTCTTTTAAAATCGTAGAAAACGTTGATCGTATCTTTATCAATCAGTACCCCCTGAAGTCTTCCATAAGGGCAAACCAGTGTACAAACCTGTTCTCTGAACCATGCAAATACAAAATAAAATGCAGCCGTAAGGAGAATCATTACTATGAAATTGGTAGGATGAGCAAACGGCCCTTCAGAGACAATTCTAAGTACTTCTTCATAACCCACAATATACATAAACATAAAGTGAGTGATAATAAGTGATATAATGATATACACCGTCCATTTTAAGCTTCTTTTCCAGATTTTCTCACTATTCCACTCCTGTCTGTCCAGCTTCATTTGCTTGTTTCGGTCTCCTTCAATCAGATATTCGATTTTACGGAAGATAGATTCCATAAAAATTGTCTGAGGGCATATCCACCCGCAGAAAATTCTTCCGAATGCAATCGTAAAAACAATAATAAAGATTAAAGATGCGATGGCTCCTAAAGTAAGGATAAAAAAGTCCTGTGGATAGAAAGGTTGTCCAAAGATGAAAAATTCTCTGTCTATAACATTAAATAACAGCAATGGATTACCATTGATCTTGATGAATGGCAGTGAAAAATAAATAATGAGTAAAGCGTAGCTTACAAGGTTTCTATAATTGGTGTATTTCCCTTTAGGTTTTCTTGGGAACACCCATCTTCTTTTCCCGGATTGCTCCATTGTCCCGATAGAATCTCTGTAAGTTTCAGGGTCCAGAACTTGCCCCTGTCCGCCTCTTGCTTCTATTTCTTCTATGTCTGACATATTGTACTAGGTTTAAAAAAGAAAAAACATAATTCGTTACTATTTTTTAGCTAATAACAAATTATGTTTTTTTCATATGTTTCTAATTTCTTAAATTATTCTTTTTCCCAATGTGCTTCAGTTCCTTGAGGAGCTGCTCCTCCCTGAGCCTGAGTCACTGGTGGTTGCTCTTGATTGATGTGATATACATACGCTGCAATCTTCTCAATCTCGGCACCTGAAACTTCTCCGTTTTTACCGAATGCTCTCATCGCCGGGTTAGTAGGCGAACCATTCCAGTCCATATGGAAAACGTTCTTGAATAAAGTCTTCTCTGGCATATTGATCCAGTAGTTATCAGTAAGGTTTGGTCCGATACCTCCACTACCGTCTTCTTTATGACAAGATGCACAGTTTGTTTTGAATAATTCTTTACCTTCTGCGATATTATCAGCTGAATATTTAGCTGTTTCAATCGTTACAGGAGGCTGAGTTTTTTGATATTCTTCAATGCTTGCCAATTGCTCTTTGTATTCTTTTTCATATTCGCTTAACGGGTGAGCGAAATCTGTAAATGAATAAGCGGCAATATATACAATACAAAAAGCAGTCCCAAAATAGAATAAACCTACCCACCATTTCGGTAATTGGTTGTCCAACTCCATAATTCCATCGAAACCGTGGTCAATAAGGATATCCTTTTCTTCAGTTTCAGATTGCTTTTTGAAAGCTGCATCATACATTCTTCTTAAGAAAGGAACTTTCTTTTCAGCTAAATAAGCTGCTTTTTCTTCCGGAGATAATTTTTTGAATTTGTTGTTTTCAATCAAATCTCCAATCGAACTATGGATGTATGCCAAGATACCAGCGATCACTACAGTTCCCCAGAAATAAGGTGAAGCTAGGAATGCGTAGCTCTGTACAAATAAATAATAAAAAACTATTAAAAGTCCAATTATTATCAAGATGTTTACGACAACAGGTGTTCTTTGTTTCATAAAAAATAGTTTAATTTTTTAAATTAAAATCGTCATCTTCATCATCCCCAAGTGGTGCCTCTTCTTCTTCTTTGTAATATTTTTTAGGCTTGCTAAAAACATAGATTATCAAAGCAACGAAGAACAGCATAAAGAAAATTAGAGCCAGGGTCTGGTAGAAACCAGCATTTTCTGTATTGGATAATATATCTTTAAAGTTCTGAGGAATCATATGAACATTTTAATGTTTAGTTATTACTTGCTGTTTTGATTTCTGTTGTTTTGATATCAGTTCCTAATCTCTGTAGGTAAGAAATAAGAGCAACAATTTCTTTTTTCTCCAATTCTCCCTGAGGTCTCTTAGCATAAGCCTCTTTCAAGTCATTTGCTTCAGAGAAGATATCTTTTACAATTTTTGCCGATTGGTTATTCGCCCACTGGTCTGCAGAATCAATTTGAGCCTTTGTATAAGGTACATCGAATGTATTCTTCATTAGCTTCATTTTGTCTACCATTTTAGATCTGTCTAGATTAGTAGCGATCAACCAAGGGTAACGTGGCATGATAGAACCTGCTGATGTAGATCTTGGGTTATACATGTGTTTGTAGTGCCAAGAACTTGGGTTTTTACCTCCTTCTCTATGTAAATCCGGTCCTGTTCTCTTAGAACCCCATAAGAATGGTCTGTCATAGATGAATTCCCCTGCTTTAGAGTACTGTCCGTTTTTACCGTTAAATCTGGTAATCTCATCTCTGAACGGTCTGATCATCTGAGAGTGACATGCATTACATCCTTCACGAATATAAATATCTCTACCCTCTAATTCAAGCGGAGAATAAGGTTTTACTGCTGAAATGGTAGGAACACTTTTCTTAAGAGATAGGGTAGGGATAATCTCCACCATACTTCCTATTGAAATTGTACACAATGATAATACGGTTAACAATAATGGCATTCTTTCCAACCAAAGGTGGAATCCTTCTCCTTCTTTACGTTTGTTACCAATATTTGCTAAAGCTGGAGCTTCTGCAGGTACTTCTTTCTGGAATGATCCTTTTCTTACCGTAGCAATTACGTTTACGATCATTAGGATAGCTCCTGAAATATAGAATAGACCTCCTAAGAATCTCATTTTAAAGTAAGGGATAATAGCCGTTACAGTATCCAACCAGTTTTTCCATAATAATGTTCCGTCCGGGTTGAATTGTTTCCACATTAATCCTTGTGTGAATCCTGAAATATACATTGGTACTGCATAGAAAATAATTCCTAATGTCCCTAACCAGAAATGCCAGTTAGCTAATTTTACAGACCAAATTTTTGTTCTCCACATAATTGGTACCAGATAATAGATAACCCCGAATGCCATGAAACCATTCCATCCAAGAGCTCCTAAGTGTACGTGACCGATAACCCAGTCTGTAAAGTGACCAATTTTGTTGATGTTTTTAGTTGCTAAAAGCGGTCCTTCAAACGTTGCCATACCATAACAAGTAACAGCTACTACGAAGAACTTAAGGATAGGATTTTCTCTTACTTTATCCCAAGCTCCTCTTAAGGTAAGAAGACCATTTAACATTCCTCCCCAAGACGGTGCAATAAGCATGATAGAGAATCCTGTTCCTACTGCCTGTGCCCATGCCGGAAGTGCTGTATACTGAAGGTGGTGAGGACCAGCCCAGATATATACGAAAATTAATGACCAGAAGTGAATAATAGACAGTTTATATGAGAAAACTGGTCTGTCTGCTGCTTTTGGTAAGAAATAATACATTAAACCTAATACCGGAGTAGTCAATACGAATGCTACAGCATTGTGACCATACCACCATTGTACGATGGCATCTTTTGCTCCTGCATAAGCAGAATAAGACTTCCAGCCAGTGAATGATAACGGAACTTCAAGGTTGTTGAAAATATGAAGCATTGCTACTGCAACCCAGGTACCCAAATAGAACCAGATTGCTACATACAAGTGTCTTACTCTTCTTTTCGAAATAGTAAGAATCATATTAACCCCGAAAATGATCCATGAGAAAGCAATCAATATGTCGATCGGCCATTCATGTTCAGCATATTCTTTAGAAGTATTGATCCCCATAAAGAAGGTGATGAACGTAGCAACGATCATAAACTGCCAAGTCCAGAAATGTAACCATGATAATGTATCACTATACATTCTTGTTTTTAATAATCTTTGCGTAGAGTAATATACTCCAACATAAACAATATTACACACGAACGCGAAGATTACGGTATTGGTGTGCAACATCCTGATTCTACCAAATCCAAACGCCCCATGAGTGTTTATTAACCCTTGGATATTACCGGATGATAAACTATTAATGGTTGTATCATCTGTACCGAATAAGAATTCAGGTAATTCCGGGTAGAAAAGCATTAATGCCGCCGTAAGCCCAAACGTAAACCCTATAAAACCAAAGATGATGGTCGCATAGAGGAACGCACGGACAATACTATTGTCATAACTAAACTTTTGTGTTTCCATATCAACTATTCACTATTTTTCTCAATTTTTATTATTTTCTCCTATTTCTTTTTCGTCTTTATTCTTGTCGCCAGTTTCATCTTTTTCTTCGATTCTTTCATCATCAAAAAGGATTCTGACAGCCGGAGATTCATCATCTTCAAACTGTCCTTTCCGGGCATACACTATAAATACGACCAAGAAAATCGCAGCTAAGGAAACACTGCAAACGATCATTAAATATAGAATATCCATTGGACAACAAAATTAACCTATTTTCGGGGTTCAAATTTAGTGAAAAATAATGACATTCATCACGAAATGCCGATTTCAGCTAATTTAAAATCAGTCTAAATAAGGGCTTTTAAGCGCGTTTTTTAAAATATTTTCGACCTAAAATCCAGGTAGAAAGTGTAGTGAAGGTAACCACAGTTATAGAGCTCGCCGGCATAATGATAGCGGCGAAAAGAGGGTGCATATGTCCTGTAACTGCGTAACTTAAACCAACTATATTGTACAGAAAACTGATTATGAATGTCATTTTCACAATGGTGATCGATCCTTTACATACGTTCAGGTAATTGTCAAGACTGACTACTTTTTCACCATTCATAATGACATCAGAAGATGGGGTAAAGCTGTTGGTGTCATCTGCAATGGCAATACCTACATTGCTCTGTTTCAGCGCACCGGCATCATTTAATCCATCTCCCAGCATGGCTACTTTCATATGCTGATCCTGAAGGTTTTTAATATAATTCAGCTTATCCTCCGGGCTTTGATTAAAGGCCATTCCTTTGTAGTTGGGGATAAGTTCCTGAAGTTGAGTTTCTTCTGAGGAGTTGTCGCCACTAAGGATAAATATTTTGTAGTGGGTTAATTTATTGAATAAATCTTTAAGCCTAGGGCGGTATTCATTTTTGAAGATGAATTTTCCTAGAAACTGATCATTTTTACTAATGAAAACTGCGGTTTCAAGATTCTTTGGTTCCTGGTTATTATAACGTGCAGAACCTATTTTGTAAAGATTTCCTCTTATGCTTGCTTCATATCCTTTTCCTGAAATTTCTTTGAAGTTTTCTACAGGGAAATAATTATCATTGACTTCTATGAATTCATAGAGTGATTTTGAGAGAGGGTGATTGGAGTTCTTTAATAACGTCTTGATATTTAGTAAGTCAAATTCAGCAATCTCAGAACCGTCATATTTGATATTAGACTTTTTTCTATGGGTAATTGTTCCTGTTTTGTCAAAAACAATGGTATCCAGCTTAGCAATTTTTTCAATCGTTAACGTATCTTTTACATAGAATTTATTTCTACCTAAAATCCTCATAATGTGACCGAAAGTAAACGGTGCGGACAGCGCGAGCGCACAAGGGCAGGCGATAATCAGAATTGCTGAAATAACCTGAAACATTTTTGATAAATCAATAAATGACCAATAAATTCCGGAAATGACCGCGATGCCTAAAATAATGAATGTGAAGTATTTACTGATGTTGTTGGTCAGGGTGTCAAGCCCCGTTTCATGTTTCTTAAAGGCTTCTTTATTCCAAAGCTGTGTCAGATAACTTTGGTCTACATCTTTAATAACTTCCAGTTCCAGAGATGATCCTACCTGTTTTCCACCGGCAAAAATCTTATCTCCCGGCTGTTTGCTGATGCTTTCACTTTCTCCGGTAATAAAACTGTTGTCAATATTTCCTTCACCATTGATCAGAATGGCATCTACCGGAATGATTTCCTGGTTTCTAACCAATATTCTGTCTCCTACTTTGACTTCAGAAAGTAGAATGTTGTCCTGTTTTCCTTCAAAGTCAACCTTCGTTACGGCAATAGGATAAAAAGATTTGTAATCTCTGTCGTACGAAAGGGCACTGTATGTTCTTTTTTGGAAAAGCTTACCCATCAGCATAAAGAATAAAAGGCCGCACAGTGTATCGAAATATCCCGGACCGTAGTCGGTAGCCACCTCATAAATACTTCTTCCGAAAAGAACAAATATTCCCAATACAATAGGAACATCAATATTGACGATTTTATTTTTTAAACCGTACCATGCTGATTTATAGTAATCTGAAGCGGAATAAAATACAACGGGGCAGGCGAGTAAAAACATCAGTACTCTGAAAAGCCCTTTATAATGTTCCATCCAGTAATCTTCACCTCCTACATATTCAGGAAAGGCAAGGAACATTCCGTTCCCAAATGCGAAACCTGCGATAGCAAATTTTACAAGAAGAGATTTGTCGAGGTGATCAACATTTTTTTCGGCTGTTTCAAGACTGATGACCGGTTTGTATCCCAGATTAGTTAAAAAATTGGCAAGCTCGCTTAATGGTAAGTCTTTATGATTAAAAGAGATCTGTAGGGTTTTTCTTGTGAAATTAACCTGTGAATACTTAATGTACTTATTTAAGGTATGAAGGCTTTCCAGTAACCATATACATGAAGAACAGTGGATTACAGGGATTTTGAAAGTTACAAGACTGGTGTTTCCCTCAGAGAAGTCGGTGACCTTATCGAAAATTTCAGGGGTATCCAGGTAATCGAACTGTGTAGAGTTTTCATCACCGGGACGAATTCCGGCACCCTTATTAAGCTCGTAAAAGTTACTTAAATTGTTCGAATTCAGGATTTCGTAAACAGATTTACATCCGTTGCAACAGAAAGTCCTTTCATCAAACAAAATTCTCTCTTTTTCTATACCTTGACCACAATGAAAACAGTTCTCGCTCACCACCATAAAATATTGAACTACAAAATTATAACAATTTTTTTTGTTTATCGTGTTAAAAAGTTCTATTTTTGTGATAAATATCATATAAAATGCCGCAGGAACAACAGATAGCAATTGAAGAGAGGTTCGCCAGAGTTTTTAATGATAAATCATTTAAGGAAAGACTTTCTAGCGCAGATTTTGAAAAATATATTAATGGCAAAAAGAAATTAAGTTTTCAGAAACATGACACTATTTTTGAGGATGGAGAAACTCCAAAAGGAGTATTCGTCCTGGAAAAAGGTGCGGCCAAATTATCAAAATCAGGAGCATTCGGAAAAGATCAGATTTTAAGATTTATCAAAGAAGGGGATATCATCGGCTATCGTTCTTTGCTTTGTGGAGAAAACTTCCAAGCCAAAGCCGAAGCAATGACAGATATTGAATGTGTTTTTCTACCTGCAGATATCTTTATGTATCTCTTAGAGGTAGATCCACAGCTTTCTTTTGTCATGCTTCAAAAAATTTCATACGAATTAGGAGAATCTTCTAACACCATTACATTCCTTGCACAGAAAACCGTAAGAGAAAGGTTGGCTGAAATACTGCTGCTTCTGGAGCAGAAGCTGGGAGTAGATCCGGAAGGCTTTATTAAGATTTCCCTGACAAGAGAAGAAATTGCCAATATTATTGGTACCGCTACAGAAAGTGCCATCCGTCTGATCTCAGAATTCAAACAGGATAGCCTGATTGAAGTAGACGGAAGAAATATCAAGATTTTAAATCACGACAAACTCATGAAACTCGGTCACGTAGTTTTATAAAAATCATACAAAATTTAAGTCGGCTGAAGGCCGACTTTTTAACTTTTAAAAATAGATAAATTATGTCTGTTCACTCTGAAATTAAAAAAGTTACGACTGAAACCTTGCGTAAAATGAAATTCGACAAGGAAAAAATAACAATGCTTACAGCCTATGACTTTACCACGGCAAAGATGGTAGATGCTGGCGGTGTAGATGCTATTTTGATTGGAGATTCTGCAGCAAATGTGATGGCTGGTTTTGAAACCACATTACCTATTACCCTGGATCAGATGATTTATCACGCTCAAAGTGTGGTAAGAGGAACTGATAGAGCGTTGGTTATTGCGGATCTGCCTTTCGGAACTTATCAGAGTAACCCTGAAAAAGCATTGGAATCTGCAGTAAGAATGATGAAGGAAGGAGGAGCCCATGCCGTAAAAATTGAAGGGGGAAAAGAAATTTCTAAATCAATAAAGAAAATTGTGAACGCAGGAATTCCTGTAATGGGACATTTGGGATTAACTCCACAATCTATTTATAAATTCGGAACCTATAAAGTAAGAGCAAAAGATGAAGCAGAAGCAGAGAAACTGATTGCTGATGCACAGCTTTTGGAAGAACTGGGATGTTTTTCTGTAGTCTTAGAGAAAATTCCTGCTGATCTGGCTAAAAGAGTAACGGAAAGTATTTCTATCCCTACTATTGGAATTGGCGCCGGAGCAGACTGTGACGGACAGGTTTTGGTCTATCATGATATGGTGGGAATGAATAAAGGGTTCAGTCCGAAATTCTTAAGAAGATACCTTGATCTTTATACTGAAATAACAGGAGCTGTTGCTCAATACGTGAAAGATGTAAAGACTGTAGAATTTCCAAACGAAAACGAAAGTTATTAATCTATGCAAAATCAACAACAATCTATCCAGGGAATCTTATCTATCGCAGCACTTATTTGTCTTGCTATAGGCTGGTTTAATTTTTTTTCTCCGGAAATCAATCATCTGCTTTCCCGAAAAGTTTTTTATGTACTGATAGGGGCCAGTTTCTTTATCCAGGCCCCATTGCTTACCAATAAAAACTTTGTCTATGCCATGTATGCTGCGGCAGGAATTTGTGTTATCGGAGCCTTTCTACCTGAAGATTCAAAACTTTCAGCACTTAAAACCATTGGCCTTTTGGGGGGGATTATTCTTTCGCTGTCCAATAGAAGAAGATAGACTGAAGAATTATGAAGGAGCAGATTGTATATGAAGATAACCATCTTCTGGTGGTTAACAAAAAAGTCGGTCAACTTGTACAAGGAGATAAAACCGGCGATGAATCACTATTAGAATCTATAAAGAATTTTATAAAAATAAGAGATGCTAAGCCGGGGAATGTTTTTCTCGGCTTGGTTCATCGTATAGACCGTCCTACTTCAGGATTGGTAATCTATGCTAAAACTTCCAAAGCACTTTCCCGCCTGACTCAAATGGTCAAAAACCGTGAGGTTAAAAAGACGTATTGGGCTGTGGTAGGAAAAGAAATAATTCCACAAAGCCAGAGGCTGGTTCATTACTTAAAGAAAAATGAAAAAAACAATAAAGCTATTGTTTTTCCAAAAGTGACAGAAGGAGCTAAAGAAGCGATTTTAACCTATCATGTTATTAAAACACTTGATAATTATATACTTCTTGAAATTGATCTGGAAACAGGCAGACATCATCAGATCCGTGCCCAATTATCTAAAACAGGAATTCCCATCAAAGGAGATCTTAAATATGGGGCACCCCGTTCTAATCCTGACGGAGGAATTAATCTTCATGCAAGAAAATTGGAGTTCATTCATCCGGTAACCAAAGAAAAGATCGAAATTACAGCACCGGTTCCGCAAAATGATGCAATCTGGAGAGCTTGTGAGGAGTAAAAAAAACTAAAATACATGAAAATTCAATTATTGTGCTTTGCCATATTAATGGCTTTTGCATCTTGTTCTAGTAATAATGATGAAATATTGACAGAAAATCCACAGCAAAGAACTGTGGATCGTCCTAATAAAATATCCTGGAACTTTCCGGTTTTATCACCTAATGGGGTGGGAAATATGACAGACCCTAATATCTATTTTGAATATGATTCTCAGGGAAGGGTTGCTAAAAAAGTGGGAGGTTTTATATTTATTGATCCTAATACAGGATATAACTCTACACATTTTTCTAAAGACATTTATACCAGTGTTTCCTATAATGGGAATATAATTTCTATTTCTACATTCAGCAGTAGCCCTGACTATATTGTCCCAATCAATAAAAGAACATTTGAAGTTGACAATCAGGGAAGAATAATGAAATCTATTATTCCTTCAGTAGATAATCCGTATTTTGATAAACACCTGAATTATAGTTATGATTCATCTGGGAAACTCATTGAAATTTTAACAATGTTTCCAAACATGCCTTATGATCCGACTGACCCTGATGACTTTATTTGGACAATAGCTAAAAGATTTACTTATGATAATATAGGAAATCTGAAAAAATCTGTTGAAGTAGAAAGGCATAATAACGTTGATTTTTACATAGAAAATACAGTAGAGTTCAGTAATTTTGATACAGCCCCCAATCCTTTTAAAAAGTTGCAGATTTTTGAAGAATACTTTTATTTTTCACTATCAAAAAATAACTTTCAAAAAGAGGTAAAACTATATAACAGTGGAATTGGAGAATCAAAATGGGTGAATCAGTATGACTCTAATGGAAATGTAAAACTTTACTATTAAAAATAATTAGTACAGATAAATAGGCCATCTCAATTTTGAGGTGGTTTTTTGTTTAAGGAAAATTCAATTTTGCCCGTTCTGAAAAAATACCTACCTTCGTCCCAGACTTTAGGGGTGTCTGTTGACCAACAGACTGAGACTTTACCCTTTGAACCTGATCTGGATTATACCAGCGTAGGGAAAAGCAGATGACTTTTGCTGTGCATTCTATTGTACAATAATGGCCATTCCTAAAGTATATTTAAATTATTAGGAATGGAACTTATAATCAACCACACACGAAAAACATTTGATATACTTCCCGATAATCTGGAAGCATTACTGGCTATGGAACTCCCCGGAAAGAAAAAAGGGATTGCTGTAGCTGTAAACAACCGTATTATTCCACTGTCCGCCTGGGCAGAGACATTTCTCAAAGATCAAGATTCAGTTTTAATCATTACTGCCACTCAAGGCGGCTAATTTTCATATTTAATACCAATATTTATGGCTCATTCAATTACGTGTTCGCCATTTCCGAACTCAAAGAAAATCTATGTTGAAGGAACAATACATCCTATCAATGTAGCAATGCGTGAAATAGCACTTAGTCCCACCAAGCTTACGAAAGGAGGCTTTGAAGACAATGCTCCTGTAACGGTTTACGATACTTCAGGTCCTTATACGGATGTCAATGCAGAAATTGATATTCAAAAAGGCCTTCCGAGAATAAGAGAACAATGGATTTTAGACAGAAAAGATGTAAACATCCTGAGTGGAATATCATCTGAATACGGAAAAGCCCGTTTAGCAGATCCACGTCTTGATGAACTGCGTTTTTCTTATGATCACAGACCCAAAGTTGCCCAGGAAGGTAAGGAACTTACCCAGCTGTATTATGCAAAACAGGGAATCATCACCGCTGAAATGGAGTATGTGGCGATTAGAGAGAACCAACGTATTGAACAGCTTGGAACGGTTTCAAAAGAGATGGCTTTTCAGCATACGGGAAACAGCTTTGGCGCAAATACTCCGAAAGGTAAAATCACTCCGGAATTTGTAAGAGATGAAATTGCAGCAGGAAGAGCTATTATTCCCAATAACATCAATCACCCGGAAAGCGAACCCATGATCATTGGGAGGAACTTTTTGGTAAAGATTAATGCGAATATAGGAAACAGTGCTGTTTCTTCCAGCATCGATGAAGAGGTAGAGAAAGCAGTATGGGCCTGCCGATGGGGAGCTGATACCATCATGGACCTGTCCACAGGAAAGAATATCCATGAAACAAGAGAATGGATTATCAGAAACAGCCCGGTGCCTATCGGTACAGTTCCTATTTATCAGGCATTGGAAAAAGTAAAAGGAGTGCCTGAAGACCTTACATGGGAAGTTTTTAAAGATACTCTGATCGAGCAGGCAGAACAGGGAGTTTCTTATTTTACCATTCATGCCGGAGTTTTATTAAGGTATATTCATTTGACAGTCAATAGAGTAACAGGAATTGTGTCCAGGGGAGGTTCTATCATGGCTAAATGGTGCCTTTTCCATCATAAAGAAAACTTTTTATATACCCATTTTGAAGAGATTTGTGAGATCATGAAGAAGTATGATGTCGCTTTTTCTCTTGGGGACGGTCTTCGTCCCGGATCCATCGCGGATGCTAATGATGCCGCACAATTTGCTGAACTGGAAACTTTAGGAGAGCTGACAAAAATTGCATGGAAACATAATGTACAGGTAATGATTGAAGGTCCCGGCCACGTTCCAATGCATATGATTAAAGAAAATATGGATAAACAGCTGGAAGAATGCCACGAAGCTCCATTTTATACATTAGGCCCTTTGACAACGGATATCGCACCGGGTTATGATCATATTACTTCAGGAATTGGAGCAGCAATGATTGGATGGTTCGGATGTGCCATGCTTTGTTATGTAACTCCCAAAGAACACTTAGGTCTTCCGAATAAAAAAGACGTTAAAGATGGGGTAATCACTTATAAACTGGCTGCGCATGCTGCAGATCTGGCAAAAGGACATCCAGGATCACAATACAGGGATAATGCATTAAGTAAAGCCAGGTTTGAATTCAGATGGGAAGATCAGTTTAATCTTTCGCTGGATCCGGATACGGCAAGAGCTTATCATGATGAGACTCTTCCTGCAGAAGGAGCAAAAATTGCCCACTTCTGTTCTATGTGCGGACCAAAATTCTGCTCTATGAAAATCACTCAGGAAATCAGGGAATCCGCAGAACAAGGAATGCTGGACAAGTCTCAGGAATTTATCGAAAAAGGGAAGGAAATTTATATATGATCCTTGTGATTACTCCCGAACAGAAATTTCCCAATGAAGCTGAGATTATTAATCAGATGTTTCAGGAAGGTCTGGATTTACTTCATATCAGAAAACCCGGGATCAGCAAAAGTGAATTGACTGCTTTTATCAGCAATATTGATCAGTCTTTTTATCCTCAATTGGTTTTGCATACGCATTATGAGCTTGGAAAAGAACATAATATATCACGGTTTCATTATAGGGAAGCTGATCGGGAAGAAAAGAAATATAAACCTGTGGTGGAAGAGCATACAATATCAACCTCAGTACATGATATCAGAGTATATAACAGGTTAGAAAAAGAATGGGAATATGCTTTCATAAGCCCATTCTTTCCAAGTATTTCTAAAAAAGGATATGGTGAAAATACAACTGTTATGGAGGATATAAACTCCCGGAATAATGAGCATGTAAAACTGATTGCTTTAGGAGGCATTGATGCGGAGAATATTCAGAAAGTTTTTGATGCCGGTGCAGATGGAGCTGCTTTGCTTGGCGGTATCTGGGAACGTGAAGAACCATTAGAAGCTTTTATGAAATGCAGAAAAAAAGTCTTTTTATAATTAAAAAACGGATCCCTCTTTAGCGGGATACTTACTACCTATGGAAAAATTACAATACATATCACAGGGAAATACAAAAGAAGAGCAGGAGCTAAATATCAGGAAAGCTTTAGACCATGGAGTAAAATGGGTACAGGTGCGATGGAAAAATGCTCCAGAAAGAGAATTGACCGGTCTTTGTGAAATTGCAAAACAGCTATGTTCAGAATATGAGGCGGTCTCTATTATTAATGATAATGTGCAGCTAGCAAAGGAGATTGATGCAGATGGTGTTCATTTGGGATTGAATGACGGATCTGTTAAAGAAACAAGACTGTTTTTGGGAGAGCATAAAATAATCGGGGGGACGGCAAATACGATAGCTGATGTTCTTCAAAGGATGCATGAGCCGTGTAACTATATTGGTTTAGGACCATTAAGGTTTACAGCCACCAAAGAAAAACTGAGCCCCGTTCTGGGCTTTGAAGGATATCAGAAGATCATTGATCACCTGAAAGAAAGATCCTTAGAGATTCCTAAAATATTTGCCATTGGAAGTGTTACCCTTGAAGATATTGTGCCATTACAGCAAATCGGGATTTATGGGATTTCCGTTTCAGGAGAGATCACAAAACAACCATCTATTATTAACACATTAAAAAAGGCAATGATATACAATTGCCAGTAACGAAACTTTTAGACAAGTAAAGAAAAGTCTAAAATAAAGACTGTACTTCTTGGGAAAAATAAATAGAGAATATGAATAATCAAAAATTGATAATAGCAGACAGGGCCTTTGAATCAAGATTGTTTTTAGGAACAGGAAAATTTGGAAGTCTTAGAGATATGACATCATCTGTTGTCGCTTCAGGAACAGATATGGTGACCATGGCATTGAAAAGAATTGACGCGCAGTCGGCAGAAGACGATTTGCTTGAGTCATTAAGAGAAACCCATGTTCATCTCCTTCCTAATACTTCAGGGGCCAGAACGGCAAAAGAGGCCGTATTAGCAGCCCAATTAGCCAGAGAAGCACTGGAGACCAATTGGGTGAAACTGGAAATTCATCCTGATCCCAAATATTTGCTGCCTGATCCTATTGAAACCTTGTACGCTACGGAAGAGCTTGCAAAACTGGGATTTATAGTGATGCCTTATATCCATGCAGATCCCGTTTTATGTAAACGTCTTGAAGATGCCGGAACAGCTGTGGTTATGCCCTTAGGAGCACCTATCGGAACCAATAAAGGGTTAAGAACATTAGATTTTTTAGAAATTATCATCAGCCAAAGTAATGTACCCGTTGTTGTAGATGCAGGAATAGGAGCACCTTCTGATGCTGCAAAAGCAATGGAAATGGGGGCAGATGCCGTTCTTGTGAACACGGCTATTGCTGTAGCAAGAAATCCGGTTAATATGGCAGTTGCATTTAAAGAAGGGGTTATTGCCGGAAGAAGAGCCTTTGAATCCGGGTTGGGAGCAATTGCAGATCATGCAGAAGCATCAAGTCCTCTTACTTCCTTTTTATTTGAATAAAATCATGATATGAAAAGCTTTAAAGATGTTTTTGAACAATTTCAATGGGATGAGGTAAAGAATAAGCTTGAAAAAGTAAGTCTGTCTGATGTTCAAATCAGCCTTCAGAAAAAAAATAAAACCCTTGAAGACTTTCTGAACCTGCTTTCTCCGGCTGCCGCTTCAGAATTGGAACAGATGGCTAGAATGACACAGGCGCTAACCCAAAAACGTTTTGGGAAAACCATTCAGTTATATGCACCCCTGTATCTCAGCAATGAATGTCAGAATATCTGTACCTATTGCGGCTTCAGCCTGGATAATAACTTAAAGAGGAAAACACTATCCGATACAGAACTCATGGTAGAGGCTTCGGTACTGAAGTCTATGGAAGTGAATCATATATTGCTGGTAAGTGGGGAAGCTAACAAAATAGTGGGGGTTCCTTATTTTCAGAATGCGGTCCGTTTATTAAGACCACATTTTTCCAATATTTCCATCGAAGTACAGCCTTTAGCAGAAGAGGAATATAAACTTTTGCATGAAGAGGGAGTCCATTCGGTATTGGTATATCAGGAAACTTATCATCAGGAAGTATACAAAGAATACCATCCGAAAGGAAAGAAATCCAATTTTGATTTTCGCCTGGATACCCCGGATAGAATAGGGAGGTCAGGTATTCATAAAATAGGACTGGGAGTTCTGCTAGGGCTGGAAGATTGGCGGGTAGACAGTTTTTT